>NZ_JBWKQR010000009.1:0-244099 GCF_059418905.1 Collimonas sp. GW821-FHT07E08
ATCGACATCAGCACCAGGATGATCAGGGTGCCGCGGGCGACGAAGTCGCCGCCTTTCCACAGCGCGTCCAGGCCGTATGGGTTATCCACGGTTTCCTTGGCTGCCGGCTGTGGCGGCGGGGTTGGGGTGTCTGCCAGCGATGCCGCTGCAGCAGTGTCGGCCGCTTTCGGCGCATCTGCAGCTGCTGCTGGAGCCGACGCTGCGGCTGGTGTTTGGGCGATTGCTGCCAGTGGCGCTGAGATCGTCGCGGCGGAGATCATCAGGGCGGTGGCAAGGGCGGATAAGCGGTTACGAGTGATAGACATACTAATACTCCAAATTTTATAAATTAGATTGCTAGGATAACGGACAAGGTAGTGGTTCTACACTTTGATTATTCCAGCTTCCAGACATACTGCATTGTTGTCGTAGACTGCACAGGTTTGCCGTCAGCCATGGCAGGGGTGAAATGGCACAGGCTCCACGCTTTTACCGTGGCCCGGTCCAGATCCTTGAAACCGCTGCCCTTTTGCACAGTGGAATCGACCACGTTGCCGTCGGCTCCGATCGTCAGCTTGACAGTGACAGTACCCTCTTCTTCATTACGCAGCGAAGTTCTCGGATACTCCGGCTTTTCGCAATTGCCAGCAATTTTTGCACTGGTATGCGAAGGCCCTGCCTCACCGGTGGTCGATGGCTGCGCTACCGAAGTAGGCAAGTCATTGGTCGGCGGCTTGACGTTTGTTACAGCTGCAATCACGTTATCTTGTGGCGGCGGCGTTACTTTTACCTCTGGTGGAGGTACGAAAGGCGGCGGTGGCGCAACCGATTTTGGCGGCGGCGGTACTACCTGTTTCGGTGGTGGCGGCGGCGGTGGCGGCTTGATCTCCTCGATGATCTTGGTTTCGACCGGTTGTTGAATGACTTCGACAACTTTACGGGCTAGCCCTGTAATCAACGCATAAACTAGAGCTACATGCAGAAGAACCACCACGCTGATGCCAACTATATTCTTGGAAGGGTTTCTCCCATCCTGCGTGAAATCCATGCCTCTTTCCTCCGATACTACATTATTCAATTGCCAAAACTACATGCAATCTGATGAGTGAACTGCTAGCCTATTTACCTAACGCAAAAAATGTACCAATCAATCAGCGCCTGCTTTGCAAAATGATTTGGCACCGGGATGAACAATCAGACTTCCTTTCATTGCTAATCAAACAAAAGGATGACTGGTCATTCTCCCCTAATTAGTGCGTGCCTGTAAATACTACATCAACGACTTATAAAACAGCAGAAAGATCTTGCAGCTTACTCCATTCGGAAAAGCCAAAACCACCTGGAAAACTTCCCAGGTGGTTTGCTTGCGAAAAGAACTTAAGCCAATCGATTCCTGTGATTAAAAGAATTGATAGTTGGCGCGAACGAAGAACGCACGGCCAATGGCGTCGCCATAACGGGCATCGTAACCATACTGGAAGTTGTCGGTCACGTTGGAAGCCGGCGGGTCTGTGTTGAACAGGTTCTTGATGCCGGCGGTCAAGGTCAGGTTCTTGATGCCGGTATAGCTGCCCGACAGGTTATAACGTGTGTAAGAGCCGACATGATGGTTTTTGTAGGCATCTACAACGTTAGGACCGTTCTGGTCTTGGTAGCCTGTTGTATAGACCTGTTGCAACGCTGCACTCCATGGGCCTTGGCTCCAGTTGAGTGTAGCAGTATGGCGCCAGCGGAAAATCACGCCGCCGGAGGTACCGACGCCGCCGCCGTAGACAGCCAGGTTGTTCAGGTATTCGCCGCCGACTGCAGTTTGATAGTCGTACTGGGTGATGTAAGTGCCATCCAGCGACAGGCCGAAGTTACCCCATGGAGTCTTAGGCACGCGCCATGCAAAGCCAAGGTCGAAACCTTGTGTATGGACATTGCCCAGGTTGACGTTGGTGTTGAGGATATAGTTCAGAGAACCGTCGGCATTACGCACGTAGTCAGCTGCGTACTTGACTGGATCGTTGAAAATATCGGCTTCGGAAACCGTCGAAATCTGGTTCTTGATCTTGATGTTGAAGTAGTCGACAGAAGCTGTCACCGAAGGAATCGGCTCGATCACCATGCCCAGCGTGAAGGAATTCGATTTTTCCGGCTGCAGGTTCTTGTTGCCGCCTTGCAGCTTGAAGAATTGCTGGCCGCAATCGCGCGCTTCAACACCGCCTGCTGCAACAGTACCGCCTGGGCACAAGACTGGATCGTTATATGCGCTGTTGGTAAATGTCTTCGAGTTTGGATCATTCAGCTCGTACAGGCTAGGTGCGCGGAAACCAGTGCTGTACGAAGTACGGAACATGATTTCTTTAGCTGGCTGGAAACGCAGGCCAACCTTAGGATTGAGCGTGCCGCCGACATCGCTGTAGCGGTCGTAGCGTGCTGCCAGTTGCGCTTCCAGGCTCTTGAAGATAGGTACGCTCAGCTCGGTGAACAACGCTTTCACGTTACGTGTGCCGGAGGACGACTGGGCATCTTGCGAACCGGTGCTGGAATCCAGGTCGGCCAGTGCGTGGTCGACGTTGAAGTTTGCCTTTTCCTTGCGGAATTCGCCGCCGATCGCAAAGCCGACTGGACCAGCAGGCAATTGGAACAGCTCGCGGCTCGCAGTGAAGTCGACCGACGTTGTTTGCGTGCGCGCATCTTCATACGTGCCGTACAGCTGGGCGCTGTTCATGAACGCGGTGCCGGCTGCATTTTGCGGGCCGAACGGATTGATGATGCCGTTCAGCAAGCCAGTCTTGATCATGTCGTTGTTCAGGTAGCCGCCAGCCAGGTTGTCTTCCGCCTTGCTGACCGAGTAAGACACGCCGGTCTTGTAGTCCCAACCGAACTTCGTGCCTTCCAGGCTCAACAGCAAACGGTCGGTGCTGTTCTTCGATTCAGTCACGCGTTGACCGGCAGCTTGCGAGCGCCAGTTGAGCGACAACGGGCCGCCGCTGGCGGTAGCGTTGGCTGGCGTAATGCCATTGCCCGGGTAGTACGGGCTGCTGCTGGTGATGTAATAATCGCTGCTGGTGCCGCTGACATCGCCGGCGAACACGTCGCCTGCAACATAGGTCTTGACCTTGCTTTGCGAGTGCAGGTATTCAATCGATGCCGTGTTGTCCGCATCCAGTTTGAAAGAACCCTTGCCGATCAATGCAATTTCTTCGGTTTTCGGAATGATGCCGATATTTGCCTGGCTGTTGTAACGGCAAATGCTGTTCCGGTTAAATGCAAACGGGGACACGCTGCTGCAGTTGCCTGCATAGGGATTGCCGCCGTTGCCGGAGTTGATATCGGTGAAGTTGGCCGGATAGGAATTGCCGCTGCTGGCGTTCAGGCCGACATTCGGATTCTGGCCGCCCAGTTTCGAAAAGCTGCGGTCGCTGGCTTTCACGCCGTTCTGGGTGTGGTAGTCGATCACGCCAAAGAAGTTGTAGCGATCCTTGTCCAGGTCGCCGATACCGCCCGACAGGTTCACACGCTTTTCGGCGCCGCCGGCTTGCTGCGGCAGGATGCCTTCAGCGCTCAGGTTCAGGCCGGTATATGAACGCTTGGTGATGAAGTTGATAACGCCGCCGATAGCGTCGGTACCGTAGATCGCGGAAGCGCCGTCGCGCAGCACTTCAACGCGGTCCAGCGCAGCAATCGGGATCACGTTCAGGTCGACGGCAGAGCCGTCGAACGCGCTGTTGGCCAGACGACGGCCGTTCAGCAGCACCAGTGTCTTGTTCGAGCCGAGGCCGCGCAAGTCAGCGGCTGCGCCAACGGTTTTACCGGCGCCGACGTTGGATGATGTATTGAATTGTGTCTGGTTGCCCGAGATATTGGACAAGACTTCGGCCGCTGTCGTCGATCCCATTTTGGTGAAATCGTCGGCCTTGATTACGGTGATCGGCGATACGCCTTCAGCCGCAAGCCGTTTAATCGATGAGCCAGTAATTTCGACCCGTTGCATTTGTTGTGGAGCATCGTCCGTCTTCGTCTCCTGCGCCTGCACTGAGTGGGCCAACAGACCTAGCCCCACAGCAACGCCGCCTGAAAACATCAGTCGCAGCGAACGTGGCAATCCCCGTTCCTTCATCATAACCAAACTCCCTATGGGTAAAAGTTAGAGTTGAAATTTAAGTTTTGTAATAAATCAAACACGATTTGTTAATCGCCTTCTGAGCGATGCGTCAAAAATCTTTTCACAACAACGACCAAAAAGCAGATTTTCTTTCGCGTGTAAAACCGTACTGGCAGTTACTTTTCCGGGCCCAATTTGTGATTGTTTGCCAGAAATATTTCCACCGACACCTACAAGCAAAAAACATGCCACATGATGTAATGCAGCTAAAATAGTGTATCCTAAAAAAAATAAAAGCTGCATTTAATTTGGTAACGCCTGCGATACTGTTGCTTATATACGCCAAATAACAAATACGCATAGCTGTATAAGAAAAAATGTATAGGCCGGTTTAACGGCGTAACTACGCCATTTCTGACATGAAAATACGAAACAGCGGGAAACAATCCGCTGCCAAAAAGACAAAAAATTAAACTGAACCCATGTGGAACTTTAAACAATTCAATCGATCGTGCATTGCACCAATATTGCTCGTTTTTGGTGTTGCGGGCGCCGCAACTTCAGTGCAAGCGGGCAATAATCCAGCGGACCCGTCCAAAGTGGTGCGCGTGGCTCTCGAAGCGCCCGACGATGGCTTCGACCTGGTCCGCACCTACAATGCCTATTCAAACTGGATTGCCGAGGCAATTTTTGAGCGCTTGCTGACGTATGACTATCTGGCACGCCCCGCCAAGCTGGTGCCGCAAACCGCGGAAGCCATGCCCGAGGTGAGCGATGGCGGAAAAACCTACGTGTTCCATATCAGGAAGGGTATTTATTTCGCCCCCGACCCTGCCTTCAAGGGCGTACGTCGCGAGCTGACCGCCCAGGACTATGCTTATTCCTTCAAGCGCTTTCTCGATCCCAAGAACCGTTCGCCATCGGCCAACGTACTGGAAGGCAAAATCGCCGGCATGGACGAAGCGGTAGCAAAAGCGAAGAAATCCGGCCGCTTCGATTACGATGCGCCGGTAGCCGGCCTCCAGACGCCTGATCGCTACACCCTGAAGATCACGCTCACCGCCCCCGATTACAACTTCCTTTACATCATGGGATTCAACGCCTTGGGCGCCCAGGCGCGCGAAGTGATCGACGCCTATGGCGAACAGAGCGGCGCCCATCCGGTCGGCACCGGCGCCTATATGCTGGAGCAATACGTACCGCGCAGCAAGATCGTACTGGTCGCCAATCCTGAATACCGCGGCTATACCTGGGATTTCAAATCGACCGGCAGCGCCTGGGACGAGCAGCTGGTGCACGACATGAAGGGCAAGAAAATGCCGCAGGTCGGCCGCGTCGAGGTCAGCATCATCGAGGAAGAGCAGTCGCGCTGGCTGGCGTTCCAGGGCAAGCAGATAGACTTCGACTTCCTGCCCCAGGCCGCAGCGCCGACGGTACTCGACGGCACGGCACTGAAACCGTCGTTCAAGGCTGAAGGGATTCGCATGAATACCGTGATCGAGCCTGGGCTAGCCTACGTCATCATGAATTTCAGAGACCCCTTGCTCGGCGGCGACAGCCTGGAAAAGAATGCCTTGCGGCGCGCGATCGCCATGTCTTACAACGTCCAGGATGAAATTTCCCAGGTGCGCATGGGGCTTGCAGTAAAGGCGGAAATGGTGATTCCGGAAGGCGTGGTGGGCCACGACCCCAACTATCGCAGCAGCATCGCCTACGATCCGGCGCTGGCAAACAAATTGCTTGACCACTTCGGCTACAAGCGCGGGGCCGACGGTTATCGCACCCTGCCCGACGGCGGCCCGCTGGTTATCAAGATGGCGACCGAGGCCAGTGCGAAAAACGTGGTTTTCTCGGAAATCTGGAAGCGCGGGCTGGACAAGATCGGTATCCGGGTCGATTTCAAGGTCAGCAATTACGCCGACAACCTGCGGGCGGCGACCGAGTGCAAGCTGATGATGTGGAACGGCTCCTGGTCCGCGGATTACCCGGAAGGCGACAATTTCATGCAATTGCTGTACGGCCCCAATGCGGGGCAAGGCAACAACGGCTGCTATAGCTCGCCGGCCTTTGACGCGCTTTACGTCAAAGCCAAGGTTTTGCCGCCCGGCCCGGAACGCAACCAGCTCTATATAGCCATGAGCCGCCAGATGGAAGCTGACACTGCCTGGGTGATTACCGTGTCGCGCTCGCGCAACTGGCTGATCAGGCCCTGGATCAAGGGCTTCAAGCGCCACCCCATCCTGCAGGCTGACTGGCAGTACCTGGATGTTGAAAAACACTAGAGAAGCTGTAATTTTTGCAATAACATCGATTTGATTATCTATCTTTTTACGCCGGATTCTGTACTATGCCGCCTTGACCTCGAACGCGCGCAGACCGTCAGGCATAAAAATCAACGACAACGAAGGAGACTAACGAAATGAATGAATTCCACCTTGGCGCCACGGGCGACGCACTCCGGCTTTAATGGATTTTTAGTGGGAAACAGAAACTATTGATCGCCTGTCCGCTTACCGGCGGAGAATGCGATGTCATCGGAGATGACGCTGTTTTGTGATCAGGATAAGCAATCTTGACCGCAGATAGAAAATAACCACTTGCTCAAAAGGCATAAAAAAATGATCCGTAAAACGTCGAATTTCGTCAAGTTCAAGCATTTATTCCTGGCGCCCGTACTGGCGCTGGCTACCTTCGCCGGCAGCGCCGAAGCCAATCCGGCGGATCCCGCGAAAGTGATACGCACCGCATTCGAAGCCGCAGACGATGGCTTCGACATGGCCCGCACCCAGAATTTCTATTCGGGCTGGGTCAGCGAAGTCATCTTTGAGCCCTTGGTTAGCTACGATTACCTGGCCCGCCCGGCCAAGCTGGCGACCAAGACGGTGGAAGCGATGCCGGAAATCAGCGAGGATGGCAAGACCTACACCTTCCACATCAAGAAGGGCATTTATTTCGCTCCCGACCCGGCTTTCAAAGGAGTACGGCGGGAATTGACCGCCGAAGACTACATTTACACTTTCAAGCGCGTCCTTGACCCGAAAAACCGCTCGCCGTCCGCCAATTTCCTGGCCGGCAAAATCGCCGGCCTTGACGAGCTGGCGGCGCAAGCCCAGAAAACCGGCCACTTCAACTACGATACGCCGATAGCCGGCTTGCAGGCGCCTGACCGCTACACCCTCAAAGTCGTCCTGAACGCCAAGGACTACAACTTCCTGAATGTGGTCGCATACAGCGCTTTCGGCGCCATGGCGCGCGAAGCCATCGACGCCTATGGACAGCAAACCGGCCAGCATCCGGTGGGAACCGGTCCCTATATGCTGGAACAGTATGTCCCGCGCAGCAAAATCGTCTTGGTCGCCAACCCTGAGTACCGCGGGTACACCTGGGACTTCAAGCCTTCCACCGACGCCGTCGACAAACAGGTAATCAAGGATATGCAAGGCAAGAAAATGCCGCAGATCGGACGTGTCGAGATCAGCATCATTGAAGAAAACCAGTCGCGCTGGCTGGCGTTCCAGGGCAAGCAGATCGATTTCGACAAGATGCCCGATACTGCAGCGCTAAGCGTGCTGGACGGCGACAAACTCAAGCCGGCTTATGCTGAGCAAGGCATCCAGCTGCAACGGGTGGTCGATACGGGAATTACCTATACCGTCCTGAACATGAAAGACCCCGTCATAGGCGGTTACAGCAACGAAAAAATTGCATTGCGGCGCGCCATAGCAATGGCATATAACAACAAGGAAGAAGCCTCCCTGTTGCGCAACGGCCAGGCCATGAAACTGGAAATGATCATTGCGCCCGGCGTCGGCGGCTACGATCCGGCGTACCGGACCAGCATCGATTACGATCCCTCGCTGGCCAACAAACTGCTCGACCACTTCGGCTACAAGCGCGGCGCCGACGGCTACCGGACGATGCCCGACGGCTCGCCGCTGCTGCTCAAGTACACCTCCAACCAGGGCGGGATCGGCCAGGAAATGTCCGAGCTCTGGAAGCGCGGACTGGACCTGGTCGGCATCAAGACCAAATTCATCGTCAGCAATTTCGCCGACAACCTGAAGGCAGCCACCTCCTGCGAACTGACGATGTGGGGCGCCGCCTGGATGGCCGACTATCCGGAAGCAGAGAATTTCCTGCAGCTGCTGTACGGGCCGAACTCCGGCCACGGCAACCACGGCTGCTACCAGTCCCCCGTTTTCGACGCGCTCTACGCCAAGGCCATGGCCTTGCCGCTCGGCCCCGAACGCAACCAGATATACCTGCAGATGAACCGGCAGGTCGAGGCTGACACAGCCTGGGTCCTGAACACGACCAGGATCCGCAGCTGGCTGGTGCGGCCATGGGTCAAGGGCTTCAAGAAGCACCCTATCCTGCACGCCGAGTGGCCATACATCGATGTCGAAAAACACTAATTCATCACCTATTCAGTAACAGACAATCCAGCTGCGGCAAACATTGCCTGCCGCAGCTCCAGTTTATTTAGCTAGAGATATTTAGAAGGAGACACATGGTATGAACTCGCTTTGGTTACGCGGGATATTGGTTGCGTGTTTGGCGTGCGCCCTGCCGATGAAGGCATCGGCAGCCGCGCCAACTTCACCGGCTGATCCCGACAAGGTATTGCGCTTCGTCTTCGTGGCGCCGGAAACCGGCTTCGACCCGGCTGTAACGCGCGACCTGTATTCGCAACTGGTGAACCAGTCGGTATTTGAAACGCTGTTCGCCTACGAATACCTGGCTCGCCCAGCCAAGCTGATGCCTTCGGCAGCGGCAGCCCTGCCGGAAGTCAGCGCCGACGGCATGACTTATACGATCCGCCTGAAAAAAGGGATCTACTTTGCCGATGATCCGGTGTTCAACGGCAAGAAGCGCGAACTGACCATGGCCGATTTCGTCTATTCGTGGAAGCGCCTGTTCGATCCGCAGCTGGCTTCGCCGCAAACCTGGCTGCTGGAAGGCAAAGTGGTCGGACTCGACGAAATTGCCGCAACAGCCAAGAAAACCGGCCATTTCGACTACGACGCCAATGTTCCCGGTTTCGAGCTGCTGGATCGCTATACCCTGCGCATCCACCTGAAACAGCCCGATTTCAACCTCGGCATGATCCTGGCCCACCAGCCGACCAGCGCCGTGGCGCGTGAAGTGATCGAAAAGTACCGTGACGCCCAGGGCACCGTGATGGGGCATCCGGTTGGCACCGGCCCTTACATCCTGAGCCAATGGATACGCGGCTCACGTATGGTGTTGACCGCCAACCCGGACTTCCGCGGTTACACATGGGATTTCCAGCCTAGCACCGATGCTGGCGATGCTGCCATCGTGGCCAAGATGAAAGGCAAGCGCATGCCGCAGATCGGCCGCGTTGAAATCAGCGTGATGGTGGAAGACCAGTCCCGCCTGCTGGCGTTCGAAGGCGACGAAGTCGACATCACCGAATTGCAAGGCCCGCTGGCGCCGCAAGTCATGACCGGCGGCAAGCTGAAACCGGAATTCGTCAAACGCGGCGTTCAACTGTCGCGTATCGTCGACCCTGAAATCAGCTACTTCTACTGGAACATGAAGGACCCCGTACTGGGCGGCCTGAGCAAGGAAAAGATCGCGCTCCGACGCGCGATCGCCATGGCGCATAACGTGCGCGAAGAAATCAAGGTAGTCTGGAACGACGAAGCAATCCCGCTGGAATACCCGATCCCGCCAGGTGTGGTCGGCTACGACCCTGAGTACAAGAGCAGCATCCAGTACGAACCGGAAGTCGCCAATGCCCTGCTCGACAAGTTCGGCTACAAGATTGGCAGCGATGGCTACCGCACCCTGCCAGACGGCAAACCGCTGACGGTACGCTATTCCGCCCGCGCCGACTCGAACGGTCAGCAGCAGTCGGAAATGTGGAAAAAAACCTATGACACCATCCACATCCGCATGGTCGGCGACCTGAAAACCTTTCCCGACCTGCTCAAGGCAGAAAAAGAATGCCAGCTGCAAACCCGCACTGCACCATGGATCGCCGACTATCCTGACGGCGACAATTTCATGCAGCTGTTTTATGGACCGAATATCGGCCAGAACAACAACGGCTGCACCAAGATCCCTGAATTCGACACACTCTACGCCGCCTCGCAAAAGCTGCCGGACGGTCCCGAACGCGACCTGCTTTACCACAAGATGGCGCGCATCCTGGAAGTCTATTCGCCATCGCGCATCGGTTATGCGCGTTACCGCAACATGATTGCGCAGCCACGGGTGATCGGCTACAAGAAGCATCCGGTGATGCCTACCGAATGGATGTATTACGACATCGAAAAAAGACAATAAAACCAGCGGACGGCGGCACGTCGTCCGCCCTTTTTCCCTATAACTTCACTCAGCCATTATTTGAGGAAATGCATGAAACCATCATCATTTTTCTTGCCGGTCGCTACGACGTTATTCACGTTAATGCTGAACCAGGCAGCCGCCCAAGGCACGCAACGCCCGTTGATCCCGTTGCTGAAAGCGGACGACATCCCCACCCTGTGCGACAGCACGCTGGCTACCCTGCGCAAGCGCGTGTCGACACTGGAAAAGCTGCCGCCGGCGCGCGCCAAGGACAGCAGGAAAGTACTCACCGAATGGAACGACCTGCAGATCGCCTTCGAAGACTTGCAAGGCCCGGTCGACATCCTCAACAATGTCTCGCCTGACGCCAAGGTCCGCAGCACCACCGAAGCCTGCCTGATCGACCTCAACAAGCTGTCGACCGAACTGTTCCAGAACGAAAAGCTGTACGCCCGCTTCAAGGCCATCCAGCCGACCGATCCGGTGGAAAAAAAGCTGCGCCAGGATGTCCTCTACAGCTTCGACGATACCGGTGTCTCGCTGGCGCCGGAAAAACGGGCGCGCATGAAAGCCATCCTCGACAAGCTCAACGAGCTGAGCCAGGAATTCGCGCGCAACATCCGCGACAACAACCAGAAACTGACATTCACCCCGGCTGAAGTGCAAGGCATGCCGGAAGCCTACCTGGCGCGCGCCAAGCGCGACGACAAGGGCAACTACCTGCTCGGTTTCGATTACCCCGACTACAAACCCTTCATGGAATCGGCCGACAACAGCGATGCGCGCCGCCGCTACCAGATCGCGTTCGCCAACCACGGCACGCCGAAGAACCTGCCGATCCTGAAAGAGGCGATGGACCTGCGCCATGAAATGGCGACCCTGTTCGGCCTGCCTAGCTATGCCGACCTGGTGACCCGCCGCCGCATGGTCAAGAATCCGCAGACCGTGGACAAATTCCTGACGGAAGTGCAAACCGCCGTCACCCAGCTGGAAATCAAGGAAATCGAAGAACTGCGCGTGTTCAAGTCCGAGACGCTGAAAACGCCGCTGGCAGAAACCAAACTGGAACGCTGGGATTCCGAATACTGGCAGCAGAAAATCAAGCAGTCGCGCTACAAGGTCGACCAGGAAGCCTTGCGCAAATATTTCCCGACCGATGCCGCCGTGCCCTGGATCCTGAACGTTTCCAGCACCCTGTACGGCGTCGAATTCAAACGCGTCGAGGTGCCGGTATGGCATCCTGATGTGCAGTACTACGACGTCATCGACAGCAGCAGCAAGAAGCGTATCGCCGGCATCTACCTCGACCTGTTCCCGCGCGAAGGCAAGTACGGCCATGCGGCAGCCTGGGCTACGCGCGGCGTCAGCACCCTGGCCCGCCGCACGCCGGTTTCCACCCTGGTCACCAACTTCGACCGCAACGGCCTGAACAGCGACGAGCTGGAAACCCTGGTGCACGAATTCGGCCACGTCCTGCATGGCGTGCTGTCGAACACCAGATATGTCACCCAGGCCGGCACCAACGTCGAGCTGGATTTTGTCGAAGCGCCATCGCAGATGTACGAAGAATGGGCGCGCCGCAAGGAATCGCTGACGCTGCTGGCCGGCTTCTGCAAGAGCCCCTGCCCGACCATCGACGACGCCCTGCTGCAGCGCCTGACCGCAGCCCACAACTACGGCCGCGGCATACGCTATGCCCGCCAGCTGCTGTACGCGGGTTACGACATGGCCATCCACAACGACAAGGCCGACCAGGAACAGCCGCTCGCCGTCTGGCAAAAGATGGAAGGCGCAACGCCCCTCGGTTATGTGGCAGGCACCGAGTTCCCAGGCCAGTTCGGCCACCTGATGGGCGGCTATGCAGCCGGCTACTACGGCTACATGTGGTCGGAAGTGCTGGCGCTGGACATGCTGTCGCGCTATAACGACAAGCTGATGAACCCGGAAGTGGGCCACCTGTACCGCCAGGACATCCTGTCGCGCGGCGCCGAAAAGCCGGCTGGCGAAATGGTCAGCAGCTTCCTCGGCCGCGAGCCTGACAGCAAGGCATTCTTTGCCGAAATTTCAGGCCAGCGCCTGCACTGAGGAGAGTTTCCATGACCGCTTATATCCTGCGCCGCCTCTGGCAAATGCTGCCGACCATGCTCGGCGTTATCGTCCTGGTGTTTTTCCTGTTCAACTGGGTCGGCGGCGACCCGGCCTACATCCTGGCCGGGAAGATGTCGAACCCGCAACAGATCGCCAACATCCGCACCCAGCTGGGGATTGACCAGCCTTACTACATCCAGCTGTGGATCTTCATCAAGCAGATCGTCACCTTCAACTTCGGCAACAGCTGGAGCACCGGCGAATCGGTTGCCAATGTCATCACAACCCGCCTCGGGCCGTCCATGACCGTGCTGATCCCGCTGACCATCCTGGAAACCCTGATTGCCGTCGCGCTGGCGCTGGCCGTAGCCTTCATCCGCGGCTCCAAGGTCGACCGCATGGTGATGGTGGCTTGCACCGTCGGCATGTCGATCAGCATCCTGGTCTACATCATCCTGTTCCAGTACTGGTTCGCCTACAAGCTGAGCCTGTTCCCGGTACAGGGCTGGGGCAACAGCTTCTGGGAAAACCTGTTCCACTATTCGGCGCTGCCGATCCTGATCATGCTGGCAGTCAGCATCGCTCCCAGCTTGCGCCTGTACCGCACTTTCGTGCTGGACGAAGTCAACCAGGACTACGTCCGCACCGCGCGCGCCAAGGGCGTCAAGGAACGCCGCATCCTGTGGGTGCACGTCTTGCGCAATGCCGCGATTCCTATCATCACCAACGTCATGTCGAACCTGCCGGCGCTGCTGATCGGCGCTTTCCTGATCGAGCGCTTCTTCTCGATCCCAGGCATTGGCCGCGAGGTGATCCTGGCGGTCGAACGCAGCGATTTCCCGGTGATCAAGGCGATCACGATCTACGTCGCTGCCGCCACCATGATATTCAACCTGCTGACCGACTTGCTGTACCAAGCAGTCGATCCACGCGTTCAACTGAAGTAAGGAGCCGCCATGACTCAAAGTATAAATTCGGCCCCTGCCCAGGCGGCGCCTGAAGCAACCGCAGCAACCGTAGCCCTCAACGGCGCTCCCGGCGCCACCCATTCGCCAGGCTTGTGGGCCCTGGCCTGGCGGCGCTTGCGCGCCGACCACGTCGCCATGGCTGCCATGGCCGTGGTCGGCCTGTACCTGATCATGCTGGTGCTCTCAGCCAGCGGCCTGCTGGCCAAGGACTGGGCCAAGGAAATCGGCGTCAACTATGCGCCGCCTACTTTCATGGGCGCCCAGACCGACGCCGAGCGCGGCTTCAGCGACAACGACGCCGTCACCGCAGCGCCGCCGCCGGAAAACCCGGTCGATCCGCTGCGCGACATCTTGCGCGACTTGCGCAAGAGCGGCACGGTAGCCATCGCGCCGCCGGTGATCGCCAACGACTACGGCATCGCCGATCCGCTGGCCGCGGAAATGGCTGAAATCCGTGCCGAGCTGGCCAAGAAAGGCGGCAGCGTAGTGCAGGCCCGCCTGCCTACCCTGCCGTTCGGCGCCGACAAATGGGGCCACGACATCATCAAGAAAACCATCAAGGGCGCGGAAACCTCGATCATCGTCGGCCTGGTTGCGGCGCTGCTGGCGGTTGCCCTCGGCACCATCTTCGGTGCGGTGTCAGGCTACTTCGGCGGCTGGATCGACGACGCCTTCAACTGGTTCTACAGCATCTTCACTTCCATTCCCTACCTGCTGCTGATCCTGGCGGTTGCTGCGGTGCTGCAGCAAAAGGGCGTGATGGCGATCGTGCTGATCCTCGGCCTGACCGGCTGGACCGGCACCTACCGCCTGATCCGCGCCGAATACATGAAGCACAAGTCGCGCGAATACGTGATGGCGGCGGACGCCATCGGCGCCAGCCACTGGAGCAAGATGTTCGGCCATATCTTCCCTAACGTCAGCCATGTGTCGCTGGTGCAGCTGTCGATCTCGGTGGTCGGCTTCATCAAGTCGGAAGTGATCCTGAGCTTCCTCGGCTTCGGCGTGCCGGTCGGCGTCGTATCCTGGGGCAGCATGCTGAACGAAGCGCAAAACGAATTAATCCTTGGTAAATGGTGGCAGCTGGCGGCTGCAAGTATCGCCATGGCGATCCTGGTGACGGCGTTCTCGCTGTTCACCGATGCGCTGCGCGACGCCCTTGATCCGAAGCTGAAATAGGAGACATCATGCAATCGACCAACCAGAACCAACCCGCGGCCGGTCAAAGCGGCGCGCCCCTGCTGCGCGTGCGCGACTTGCGCGTCAGTTTCCGCACCGACAAAAAGACCATGGTGGAAACCGTCAAGGGCATTTCCTTTGACATTCCGCACAACACCACCGTCGCCCTGGTGGGCGAATCGGGCAGCGGCAAGTCGGTCAGCTCGCTGGCCGTGATGGGCCTGCTGCCGAAGGACAACTCCAGCATCGCCGCTACCAGCGTCATCGAGTTCGAAGGCCGCAACCTGCTGGCCATGACGCCCGATGAACGGCGCGACATGTGCGGCAAGGAAATTTCGATGATTTTCCAGGAACCGATGACCTCGCTCAACCCGGTGTTCACCGTCGGCTTCCAGATCGCCGAAGTGCTGCGGCTGCATATGGGCATGAACGCCAAGCAGGCGCGGGCCCGGGCCATCGCCTTGCTGGAAGAAGTCGGGATTCCTTCGCCGGCGACCAAGATCGACGCCTATCCGAGCCAGATGTCGGGCGGCCAGCAGCAGCGCGTGATGATCGCCATGGCGATCGCCTGCGAACCCAAGCTGCTGATCGCCGACGAGCCGACCACCGCGCTCGACGTCACGATCCAGAAACAGATCATCGACCTCATCGAGGCCCTGCGCAAACGCCACAAGATGTCGGTGCTGTTCATCACCCATGACCTGGCGCTGGTCGGTGAAATCGCCGACGAAGTGATCGTCATGCGCCACGGCGAAGTACGCGAAAAAGGCGACGTGCGGCAAATCTTTGAAGCGCCGCAAGATCCGTACACCAAAGCCTTGCTGATGTGCCGCCCTTCGCTCGACACCCGCCCATGGCGCTTGCCGGTGATCAACGATTACATGAACGGCAACAACGGCGCCGACCTCGACCTGCGCGAACGCAGCCGCGGCTGCAGCGGCCAGGAAGATACCTTGCTGGAAGTGCGCAACCTGGGCAAGAGCTTTTATTTCCGCGAAGGCCTGTTCGGCCGCAAGGAATTCAAGGCGGTGCAAGACGTCTCGTTCAAGCTGGCGCGCGGCAAGACGCTGGGCGTGGTGGGCGAATCCGGTTCCGGCAAGACCACCGTCGGCCTGACCCTGATGCGCCTGCACCAGGCGACGTCAGGACAGGCGCTGTTCGAAGGTAAGGACATCATCGGCATGTCCAACAGCGAGTTCATGTCCTACAAGCGGCGCATCCAGATCATTTTCCAGAACCCCTACGCCTCGCTCAACCCGCGCTTCACCATCGGCCAGATCCTGCTGGAGCCGATGCGCATCCACCAGATCGGCAGCGACGACAGCGAGCGCACCGAGATGGCCATGCAGCTGCTGCAAAAGGTTGGCCTGCCGCCTGTCGCCTACCATCGCTATCCGCACGAATTCTCGGGCGGCCAGCGGCAGCGGATTGCGATTGCGCGCTGCCTGACCATGCGCCCGGAAATCCTGGTGTGCGACGAATCGGTCTCGGCGCTGGACGTTTCGGTGCAAGCCCAGGTATTGAACCTGCTGCAGGACTTGCAGGAAGAGTTCGGCATGAGCTACATCTTCATCTCGCATGACCTGTCGGTAGTCAAATACCTGGCCGACCAGGTGATGGTGATGCACCAGGGCAAAGTGGTGGAGCTGGCCAATTCGGATGAGCTGTACCACAACCCGACCCATCCTTACACTCGCCAGTTGCTGAGCGCGATCCCTCGCGGTTTGCAAAACTGACGGACAGGCGGCTGCGGCAAGCCGCAGCCCGCGCTTCAACCACGGGGTACCGCGTGAGCTGTGCCCCGTTCTCGTTTACGCCGCGGATTGACGTCCCGGATATTTCGATATAGCTTGCCTGCACCCATCACAAAAACAGGCGCCGCCGTCAATGAACAGGATAAAGCTGAAGACCGAAACCATCGTGCTGGCAGCCGACCTGGCAGGCACCCTGGTGTTTGCAATCGAAGGCGCCCTGAGCGCAATGCGCGGCGGTCTCGACTTGCTTGGGGTGATGGTGATTTCCTTCGTCGCGGCGCTTGGGGGCGGCGTCATACGCGACCTGCTGATAGGCGCCACGCCGCCGAACGCCATCCGCGACTGGCGCTACCCGGTGCTGACCTTCCTGGCCGGCCTGCTGGCCTTTGTTTTCCATTCGACGGTGCAGGGTTTCCCGGCGACGCTGGTCCTGGTGCTGGACGCCGCCGGCCTGGCCCTGTTCGCCGTGGCGGGCGTGGAAAAGGCCATCCTGTTCGGCATCCGGCCATTCGTCGCCATGCTGATGGGCACGGTCACCGGCGTGGGCGGCGGCGTAGTGCGCGACATCTTGCTGGCGCGCGTGCCGGCTGTGCTGCAAACGGATATCTACGCCACCGCGGCTTTCTTCGGCGCTTTTTCCGTACTGGCCGCCCGCCGCCTTGGCATGGCCCCAGGTCTCGCCGCCTTGCTTGGCGGAGCCGCCTGCTTCACCCTGCGCCTGGTCGCGGTCTCATACGGCTGGCATCTGCCGAAAGCCGTGCCGTGACAAATACAGTCGGCTGCCCTGCTTGCTGCCGACCTTGCGCACGACCCTACCCGCCGGCCCTGGCTCCTCTTTGACGTGGGCATCATTTTTGGTTGCATTTTAAAACCAGAAACCTTAGACTCCAATTGGTTTTAAATTAAAACCAGATTAAAAGGACTCTATTGTGGCCAGTCATGAAAACCACCGGATTTCCAGCCCGCCCCGCAGCCTGGGATTGAGCATGGCGGAAAGCGCCGCTCCCGGCCTGGCGCCGGCATCCCAGAACCAAGGACTGGTGCTGCTGTTTGCAGTGGCCTGCGCCCTCAGCGTGGCCAACGTCTACTATGCGCAGCCGTTGCTGGATGCATTTGCGGCAGGCTTCGGCTTCAGCCAGGCCGCGGTCGGCATCGTCATCACCGCCACCCAGGCCGGTTGCGCGCTGGCGCTGCTGTTTGTGGTGCCGCTGGGAGACCTGATGGACCGGCGGCGCCTGACCTTGCTGCAAGCATTCCTGCTGTGCCTGGTGCTGGCAGGGGTCAGCCTGGCGTCGTCGCCCGCAGTCCTGCTGGCCGGCATGCTGGGCCTTGGCCTGCTGGGCACGGCCATGACGCAAGGATTGATTGCCTATGCCGCCAGCTCGGCGGCGCCGGCCGAACGCGGCCGGGTGGTCGGCGTGGCGCAGGGCGGCGTGGTGATCGGCCTGCTGCTGGCGCGCACCCTGGCCGGATGGATCGCCGACCTGTCCGGCTGGCGCGCCGTCTACTACGTGTCGGCTGCCATGGCGCTGCTGATGCTGATGGTCTTGTCGCGCGTGCTGCCGGTGCAAGCGCCGCCCGCCAGGCACCTCTCTTACGTGCAGCTGCTGGGCTCGATGTTCAGCATGCTGGCGAACGACCGCGTGCTGCAGGTCCGCGGCATGCTGGCGCTGCTGATGTTTGCCGCCTTCAGCATCTTCTGGAGCGCACTGGTCCTGCCCCTGAGCGTACCGCCCTACTCGTTCTCGCACACCGCCGTCGGCGCGTTCGGACTGGTCGGCGTGCTCGGTGCGCTGGCGGCGGCCCGCGCCGGCCATTGGGCCGACCGCGGCCACGGCCAGCGCACCACCGGCCTGGCGCTGATGCTGTTGCTGCTGTCGTGGCTGGCGCTAGCGCAGATGAACGGGAGCCTGTGGGCGCTGGTGCTCGGCATCGTCCTGCTGGACCTGGGCGGACAGGCGATACACGTCACCAACCAGAGCATGATTTTCCAGTCCCAGCCTGAAGCCCACAGCCGGCTGGTCGCCTGCTACATGATTTTCTATGCGGTGGGCAGCGGCCTGGGCGCCATCGCCTCGACCAGCGCCTACGCCGCCGCCGGATGGAACGGCGTTTGCCTGCTCGGCGCTGCCGTTAGCCTGCTGGCCCTGCTGTTCTGGGCACTGAGCCTGCGCCATATGCCGCGCCAGAAAGCAGTGGCGCCTGGCCAAGGCTCGGACTAAGATTGCGGCTGGGACAAGCAACGGATACCGGACCAGCCATGACATCCCAGGAGAACCAGGCAACCTACGCCAGGCGCATGCACAAGGTGATCGAGCATATCGACCGCCACATCGACCAGACGCTTGAATTGAGCACGCTGGCCGAAGTCGCCCATTTTTCCGCGTTTCATTTTCACCGCCTGTTCTCGGCCTGGATGGGCGAAACCCTGGGCGATTACCTGCGCCGGCGCCGGCTGGAAATGGCAGCGTTGCGGCTGATCGGCCAGCCCGGCGTGCCGGTGCTGGAAATCGCGCTCTCGGTAGGTTTCGGTTCCGCCGAAGCGTTTGCGCGCGCGTTCAAGGCCAGGTTCGGCTGCACCGCCAGCGAGTGGCGCCAGGGACAGGCGGACCGCTGGGCCGCGCAGCTTGCGGCTGGCCGCAACAGCAATCCTGGTCAGCCGCATCGCAAGCAGGATCAGGAAAACAAACGCAGTGCGGACCATCATGGAAACTCCCAAACAGACATGACGGAGATTCCCATGAAAGTCAAAATCGTCCAGCGCCAGGCCGCCAAAATCGCTTACATGCGCTACATCGGCCCCTATGGCCATCCGATCGCGGAATTCTGGGTGGAGACTGTCAGCCCATGGATGGAAACCAATAACCTGTTCGGCCGCCCGCGCTACGGCATCAGCCACGACGACCCGGGCATCGCCAGCTCTGACAAATGCCGCTACGACGCCGGCGTCGAAGTGCCGGAGGATTTTGTCGCCAGCGGCAAATCGTTCACCACCACCGTTCCCGGCGGCAGTTATGCCGTGACCCGCTACAGCGGCACCGGCCGCGACATCGGCGCAACCTGGACCCGCCTGCTGCGCGACTGGCTGCCTGCCAGCGGCATGCAGCTCGACACCCGCCCGTTCTTCGAGTACTACCCGGTCGACGCCGCCTGCGACGGCAAGACCGGCACATTCGAGTGCGATCTCTGCATCCCGGTGACGCCGCTTTAAGCTGGCTGCGATATCCGGCGCCAGGCTAGTGCCGCAGCCAGCGCCAGCACTGCCGAGAACCACAGCACGATGTGCAAGCCGGCCTGGAATGGATGAATTGCGGCGACCAGTCCGCCGAATAAAGCGACACCCAAGGCGGCACCGGTCTGCCGCGCTGAATTGAGCACGCCGGCAGCCACCCCGGCACGCTCCGGCTCGATGGCCTCCATCAAGGCGGCCGTCGCTGCCGGCGTGATGAGGCCGGCGGCAAAGCCGATCGCCGGCATCGGCAGGACCAGCAGCCAATAGCTCGCTGCCGACATCGGCAGCAGCAAACCAAGAAAGCCGATGGCGTAACAGGCAAGCGCGGCAATGACCAGCCGCCGCGCGCCGCATGCAACGGCCAGCCGGTTCGACAGCATGCTGCCGGCGGCCACCAATGCAGTCAGCGGCAGGAAGGCAAGCCCGGTGCGCAATGGCGAATACGCCAGCACTTGCTGGAAATACAGGCTCAGCACAAACACCAGTCCGTAGAAGGTCAGCGCCGACACCATGGAAACCAGGACCGCGCCGGAGAAAGCGCCGTTGCGGAACAAGGACAGCGGCAGCATGGCTTGTGCGCGGCCGCTCTGCAGCTGCAGGAAAACGGCTCCGGCGGCGATGCTCAGCGCCATCCCCGACAGGACCGGCAAGCTGGACCAGCCCCGCACCGGCCCTTCGATCAGCGCCGCGATCAATGCGGCCAGCGCCAGGATCGCTGCGCACTGCCCGCCAGGATCCAGCCGCCTGGCTTGCCGCGGCTTGCGGCCGCCGCCGATACGCCAGGTCAGCCATAAGCCAAGCAAGCCGACCGGCAGGTTCGCCAGGAAGATGCTGCGCCAGTCAAACAGATGTACCAGGATGCCGCCGGCCAGCGGGCCGGCAGCCATCGCCGCACCGCCGCAGCTGGCCCATATGCCGATCGCCGCGGCGCGCTTGCCGGCCTCGGGAAAAGCCTGCTTGATCAAGGCCAGGGAAGCCGGCAGCAACAGCGCCGCGCCGCCGCCCTGCAGCACGCGGGCCGCGACGAGCGTGCCCAGGCCGCCAGCCAGGCCGCACCAGGCCGAGGCCAGCGTGAACACAGCCAGGCCGGCCAGGTAGATATTCCGGGCGCCGAAACGGTCGGCCAGGGTGCCGCCGGTCAGCAGCAGGCTGGCCAGGCTCAGGATGTAGGCATTCACCACCCACTGCAGGCCGGCGATGTCAGTCATCAAGGCGCCGGCGATACGTTCCAGGGCCACGTTCACAATCGAGGTATCGAGGATCACCACCACGTAGCTGAGGCTGGCTGCCGCCAGTACCCGGCTGTCCTGCATGCGCTGGCTGGCCCAGCGCATGCAGGCTGTTGCGCCTTCATCCATGTCGATCTCCGCCTACCGTTGATTGGAGTTCGAGTGTAGCCCCGGCTCTCGGCCTGATGCTTCGTCGCGCGTCGAAGCATACGGTCGGATTCCGGTTCTATACTGTGGAAAAATTGCTGGAGGACTGCCATGTGCCCGCAACCGAATATTTCTTCCGTCGCCTTCCTGATCGCCGATCCGGCCCGTGCCGCCATGCTGATGGCCTTGTTCGACGGCCGCGCGCTGCCGGCCGGCGAGCTGGCCCATGCCGGCGGCGTCACCGCGCAAACCGCCAGCGCCCACCTGGCCAAGCTGCTCGACGGCGGCCTGCTGGCCTGCGAGCGGCAAGGCCGGCATCGCTACTACCGGCTGGCCGATTCCCATGTCGCCGATGCCATCGAGCAGCTGGCCGCCATCAGCTCGGTAGCCACGGTCAAGCGCCGGCCCTTGAATCGCGCAGCCCAGGAATTGCGCTTCGCCCGCTGCTGCTACGATCACCTGGCCGGACAGCTGGGAGTGGCGGTGACGCAGGCACTGCAGCAGCGCCGGCTGATTGTGCCGGGCGATGGCAAACGGTTTGAATTATCGGCCGCCGGCAATGCCTGGTTCACCGCCATCGGCGTCGATGTCGCCGCGCTCAGGCCGACGCGCCATGGACTTGCGCGGCAATGCCTGGACTGGACCGAACGCAGCCATCACCTGGCCGGTCCGCTCGGCGTGCAGCTGATGCGCGCCTTGTGCGCGGCGGGATGGCTGCGGCGCTCGCCATCGTCGCGCGCGGTGCAGGTCACGCCCAAGGGATGGGCCGGCCTGAAAGCGCAACTCGGCATCGACCGGGATTCGGCTGCGCTGGCCGCCCCGCAAGCATAAAACAGCTCAGGCCGGCGCGACCCTGCGGATGGTTTCGTGCACTGCCTGCAGCAGCAGTTCCTCTAGCCGGTTCACCGCCGGCCCCGCCATCGTTTGCGCCCGGTACAGGGACAAGCCGATCCGCGGCAGCGCAGGCAATCCCGCCGCTTGCGGTTCGATGATGCGCAAGCTGGCAGGCAGGCCGACCGGCGTGCGCACAGTCAGCCCCAGTCCCGCCGCCGACGCCGCCCACAGCGCGGACAGGCTGGCGCTGGTGAAGGCGTGGCGCCAGGCGATGCCGGCGGCGTCTAGCGTATTCGAGGCGATATCGCGCAGCATGCAAGGCGCATCCAGCAATACCAGCGACAATGGCGAACCGGCGTCATGCTGGCCGCCCGCTTGTCCGTTCCAGGCCAGGCCATCCTGCGCGGGGCCGATCCAGCATAGAGGCAGGTCGGCGACCCGCTGCGCATTCAGCGCCGGCGCCCCTCCCTCCCACAGCAGCGCCAGGTCAATCCGGCCCAAGGTCACGCGCTCGCGCAATTCCGAGCTGCGCGCGACGCAGACTTCGACCCGCACCTTCGGATGGGCGCGCATGAAGCGCCCCAGCACATCCGACAGCACCGCTTCGCCGAAATCTTCCTGCAAGCCCAGCTTTACCTCCCCTTCCAGCTCGACCCCGCGCACCGCGCTGGCGGTTTCGTCGTTGAGGTCGAGCAAACGGCGCGCATAACCCAGCAAGGTCTGGCCAGCTTCGGTCAGCGCCAGGCCGCGCCCGGCTTTGCGGAAAATCGGCGCGCCGGCCTGCTCCTCCAGCTTCTTCAGCTGGGCGCTCACGGCCGAGGTGGAGCGGCCCAGGCGATCGGCGGCCTTGGCGTAGCTGCCGAGGTCGATACCGGTGATAAAGGTACGCAGCACATCGAGGTCAAAACTGATTTGTCGCATGACAACCATCCCATTTTTCAAAACTGTTAGTTCGAAACTATCTGATATTCAAAAGTATCGCGCAAAGCGATACTCGCTGCAAGCGCTTAAGCCGACACATAAACGGCACATAAGCCAGCCCATATCGTTACAGGAGAATCAAGATGGCCTCATCCGCCGTTGCCGCCAATGCAACACTGAATAACCGCCGCCATCGCTGGAAAGTGCTGGGCGTCGGCGTCGCCGCCAACGCCAGCTTTTCAGCCGCCTTCAGCGGCATTCCGACAACCGCCGTCCTGATACGCTCGGGTTACCACCTGGGCAATGCAGAACTGGGACTGGTGCTGGGCCTGATGGGCCTCGGCATCGCTTTAAGCGAGCTGCCCTGGGGCTTGCTGACCGACCGCTGGGGCGACCGTCCGGTGCTGTTGTCCGGCCTGGCCGCTACCGCGGCGGCGCTAGCCCTGATGGCTTTGTTCGTTGCGCCCGTCCAGGGCCATGTGCCCGGCCTGCCGCTGCTTGGCGCCGGCCTGCTGCTGGTCGGCCTGCTTGGCGGCAGCGTCAACGGCTCCAGCGGCCGCGCGGTGATGACCTGGTTCGGCGAAGGCGAACGCGGCATGGCGATGAGCATCCGCCAGACCGCGGTGCCGCTGGGCGGCGCCACCGGCGCCCTGATCCTGCCGGCGTTGGCTGCGCATGCCGGCTTTGCCGCCGTGTACGGCGTGCTCGCCTTGTTCTGCGCGGTAACGCTGTTTTTCACCTGGCTCTGGCTGTACGAACCAGCCGCGACCGGCGCAGGCAAAGCGCATGCGGCCCGGCATCCATCAGCACCGGCGCCGGCGCCATTGAAGGACCGCCAGTTGTGGCGCATCGTCGCCGCCATCGGCATCCTGTGCGCCCCGCAGTTTGCGATCCTGTCCTTCGGCACCGTATTCCTGCACGATTTCAGCCACGCCGGCATCGCCGCCATCACCGTCGCCATGGCGACGCTGCAATGCGGCGCCATGGTCATGCGCGTATGGAGCGGCCGCTGGACCGACCGCAAGCGCAACCGGCGCGAATTCCTGCGTTTCTGCACCATCGCCAGCGCCATCGCCTTTGCTGCGCTGGCGGCGCTGGTGACGCTGGCCGGCCAGTTGCCAAGCGTCGGCCCCGTGATGGCGACGCTGCTGATCGCCATGCTGGTGCTGACCGGCGTCAGCGTCTCCGCCTGGCATGGCGTCGCTTACACCGAACTGGCGACCATCGCCGGCGCCCGCAGCGCCGGCACCGCGCTCGGCATGGCGAACACCAGCGTGTTCGTGATGTGCTTCCTGACGCCGCTGGCGATCCCGCACATCCTCTCGTTCGGCAGCTGGCCGGCGGTGTGGCTGCTGGGCAGCGCTTGCGCGCTGACCGCCTTGCGGTTTTTTCCAAAACCCGTGCAGGCGGCGCCGGCCGGCGTGCCTTGCCCGCAATGACGCCCGTTCGCTAAAATTGAAAAGACCGGTTTCAGGCGCGGGCGCGGCGCTATGCCATGGCCTGTTTAAGTTTCAGCGCCAGGCGCCTCGCATCCTTCTCGTCGACGACATTGGCAAAGCCCAGCAGCAATCCCTGCCGCGGCTTTGCATCGATGTACCAGCGCGACAAAGGATGGACGGCCAAACCGGCGGTGCGCGCATGGCCTGCCAGCGTAACGTCGTCTTCGCGGTCGGCCAGCTGCGCCAGTATGTGCAAACCGCCCGGCTGCAAATCGATCCGTATCCGGTCGCCCACCATTTCCTGGAAAACGCGCGACGTCACCGCGCGGCGTTCCGCGTACAGCAGGCGCATTTTTTTCAGGTGCCTTGAGAAATGGCCTTCGGCGATAAAGTCGGCGACGCCTGCCTGGAACAGGTACGGGCAGCCTGCGTTCAGGTTGTAGGACGCGGCCTGGAAACGTGCAACCGCACTGGCCGGCGCCACCACATAGGCCAGCCTTAGCCCGGGAAACATCGCCTTGCTGAAGGTGCCGCTGTAGATGACGCGATCGTTGCGGTCCAGGCTTTTCAGCGCCGGCAGCGGCCGCCCCTGGTAACGGAATTCGCTATCGTAGTCATCTTCGATAATCCAGCTGCCGGCCTTGCTGGCCCATTCCAGCAGCGCCATCCGGCGTTCCAGCGACAGCGTCACGCCAAGCGGGCTTTGGTGCGACGGCGTGACCATGGCGAATTTTGCGTACGGACTGAGGCGCTTGCCGGCTTCGACCATCAATCCATGTTCATCGACCGGCACCGGCACCACCTTGAGCGCGGTATTTTGCAGGAACAGGCGCGCAAAGATATAACCGGGATCTTCGAGCCATAACGCATCGCCGGCTGTGGACAGGCTGCTGAACGTCAGTTCCAGCGTGTTGCGCAAGCCGGTCGTGATGAACACCTGCTCCGGCAGGCAGGTCACGCCGCGCGAGACGCCCAGGTAAGTGGCGATCTTTTCGCGCAAACGGTCGTAACCGGCAGGGTCGGGATAAGCCAGCCGCGCCGGTTCGCTGCCGCGCAGGCGATGTCCGACCAGCCGGTTCCACACCTTGCGCGGGAATGCATCGAGCGCAGGCAGGCCCATCTGCAGCGGCTTCGGCGCCTTGCCGTCGTGATCGACGATGACCGCATGCGCCTGTCCGGCCATGGCTGCTTGCGGCTTGAGGACAGCCGGCGGCGGCAAGGACGGCGATACCACGGTGCCGGCCGCCCCCCGGACCTGCAGATATCCCTCGTCGGCCAGGATGCGGTAAGCCATTTCCACCGTGCCGCGCGCCAGGTTCAGTTCGGTCGCCAGCGCCCGAACTGCCGGCACGCGGTCGCCAGCATGCAGGTTTCCCTGTTCGATCGCAGTCTTGAAACGCTGGCATATCTGCAGGTACATGGGCAATTCCAGGGTGCGGTCGACATGCAGGTCCAGGTCAGGCTTGGCGGTTTTCATGGACTAGTCCTTTTTCAATTTCTTGGCCCTTCTGATATGTCCATGATTCTCGCATACTACTCCTCAAGCAAACACCGACTCATTCACTTCGACTCACCTGACCAAGGAGCTTCAAATGCAAAACCGCCTCGACTTCTACATTGCCGGCAAAGACGCCATCAAAGCGCTGATGGGTGTTGAAAACCAGATCAGCAAAGGCTCGCTGGACATCCTGCTGAAGGAACTTGTCCGCCTGCGCGCGTCGCAAATCAACGGCTGCGCATTCTGCCTCGACATGCATGTGACCGACGCCCGCAAAGCCGGCGAATCCGAACGCCGCATGGCCACCGTCTCCGCATGGCGCGAAACCCCATTCTTCAGCGAACGCGAGCGCGCCGCGCTGGAATGGACCGAATCGCTGACGCTGGTCTCGCAAAACCACGTGCCGGACGCCGTGTGGGAAGCAGTCCGCCCGCATTTCACCGATGCCGAACTGGTCGAACTGACATTGCTCGTGACCTCGATCAACAGCTGGAACCGCTTTGCCATCGCGTTCCGCAAGATGCCGGAGTAACTACCGGCAGCTTCTGCAATTCGGCTCACCAACCTGTCGCCCGTTGATGGGCACACCTTGAAAGGTATCGCATGAAAATCCTCATCATCGGCGGCAGCGGCCTGATCGGATCGAAAGTCGCCGCCAACCTGCGCCAGCTCGGTTACGACATCGTGGCCGGCTCGCCAAGCACCGGCCTCGACACGTTGACCGGCAAGGGGCTGGCAGATGCAGTCAAAGGCGCCCAGGTCGTGATCGATGTGAGCAACTCCCCTTCGTTCGAAGACGAGGCTGTGCTCGCATTCTTTGAAACATCCGGCCGCAACCTGCTCGCCGCGGAGCAGGCCGCCGGCGTCAAACACCATATCGCGCTGTCGGTCGTGGGCACCGAACGCATGCTCGGCAGTGGCTACTTCCGCGCCAAGATGGCGCAGGAAAACCTGGTCAAGGCGTCGAAGGTGCCGTACACCATCGTGCGCTCCACGCAGTTCTTCGAATTCCTCGGCGGCATCGCCCAATCCGGCACGGTCGGCGACCAGATCCGCCTGTCGCCGGCGCTGGTGCAGCCGATTTCATCGGACGACATCGCGGCCATCGTAACGGACACGGCGCTGATGCAGCCGATCAACGGCACATTCGATGCAGCCGGCCCGGAGAAGGTCGGGCTCGCCGATTTGATGACGCGCTACCTGGACGCCCTGGGCGACAAGCGCATCGTCGTCGCGGATGCCGGCGCCGCCTACTACGGCGCCCAGATCAACGATCAATCGCTGACCCCAGCCGGCGATGCGCGCCTCGGCGACATGGGATTCGCGGCGTGGTTCAGCAAATCGCAAGCAGCGCGATAAACCGCAACGCGCACAGCGGTTCGCCATCGCTCCATCGGCACAACGACAGAACGGCACTAATTTTTTTGGAGAAATGCATGCAATCCCAGGTAGAAATACGACACGTTGAAAGCGACGCCGAGGTGGAGGCGTCGTTCCCGGTGATGAGGGAATTGCGGCCGCACCTGAGCGATCGCGCAACATACAGCGCACAGGTCGCGCAGCAACGCGCGCAAGGATACCGTCTGCTTGCGGCATGGCGCGACAGCGCAATCGTCGGCCTTGCCGGCTATCGGCTGCAAGACAATCTGCTCTACGGCCGTTTCATTTACGTCGATGACCTGGTGGTGACGGCTTCCTTGCACCGCTCCGGGTTCGGCGAACGGCTATTGCAGGCAGCACGGCAGCAAGCCGTCGCATTGCACTGCAAACATTTTGTACTGGATACCGGCCTGCACATGGCGCTGGCGCAACGTTTTTATTTCCGGCAGGGGCTGCTTGCAAAGGGCATGCATTTTGTCGAACCACTCACACCAGGAACAACCACATGACGCGCATCCTGTTATTGAACAGCGGCCCGCACAGCGATGCGAGCCATGGCTACCGCCTCGCAAGGGAAGCGATTGCCGCATCGGGCATCGGCAACGTACAGGTCACCGAACGCGACCTGGTGAAGTCGCCCCTGCCGCCAATCGGCCGCGACTACGCCATTGCCGTCACTTCGCAAGCGGCGCCGGATGCGAAAGAATTCGATTGGTCGGAACGCCTGATCGCCGAACTGGAACAGCACGACATGCTGTTCATCGTCACCCCGATGCACAACTTCACCGTGCCCGCCGCGCTCAAGCTGTGGATCGACCACGTGATCCGCATCAACCGCAGTTTCCACGCGACGCCGCAAGGCAAGGTCGGATTGATGAAAGACCGCGCGACCTTTGTGCTGGTCAGCTCTGGCGGTTTCCATGCGGGAGAACGGGCGAAACAGGCTGACTTCCTGACGCCGTACTTGCGTTATGCACTGGCGTCGATCGGCATCAGCGATGTGCATTTTTTCCCGCTGCAGGGACTGGTATTCGGCTCGGAAGCGGTGGCCCAGGCTGTGGATGAAGCACGCCGGCAAATGTCTGAGAAATTGTCGCTGGCCGGTGCATGCCTATAGGCGCAAGGGTTGCGAGGAGTCACGAGGCAAGGTCCGATGCGTGTACTGCGTGTTCCAGGCGGCCGCCGTAACTGTAGATGTTTGTAACAGCTGGCTGACGGCGCAGGTCGAGGGCGTATCATTGACCCCGCATCACACCCTGATATCAACCATTACCTTACTATCCGCCGCCTCGTGTCTTCGTTTTCCGTTTCGTTAATGCCATTGCGCAGCGTAATTTCCAGCTCGGCGCAGCATGTCAAAAAAATCATTTCCTGTCTGGTCGTGGCTTCCGTCACGATCGGCACCGCAGGTTGCGCCATTGCACCGGTTCCCATGTCGCCTCAAACTGCCGAGCGATTGAAACCCCAGCCGCCGATCCGCTTCCTGTTGACTTTCGACGACGGCCCGGCCAGGCCAAGGAACGACAATCCGACCCTGTCCATACTGGACACGCTTGCGCGCAATCCGCTGCAGCCCGGCATCAAAGCCCTCTTTTTTGTGCAAACCCGTTCGTCGGGCGCCGGCGAAACGGACTTCGGGCGCAGCATATTGCGGCGTGAAATCGACGAAGGTCATTTGCTTGGCTTCCATACCGCCACGCCGCATCACGCAAACCATCGTTTCCTTGACCCCGCCGTATTCGAGCAATCGCTGGACGACGGCGTCGCCGACATTGCATCCATCCAGGGCCGCGCGCCGACGCTGGTCCGCCCGCCGTTCTGGAACTATGACAAGCGCACTTTTGCGATTTACCAACAGCACGGCTTGCATATCTTGCTGACGGACCTGAGCGCCAACGACGGCAAGATATACGGCTTCAAGGCCAGCCCGACCAGACGCTCCCACATGCTGCACCTGTTGGCCGGCGTGCGCGAACGGATTGCCGCGGGCGAGTTGCCGGCGGTCGATGGCAGCATCCCGGTGGTGGTGACTTTTCACGATATCAACAGCTACACCGCCGGCCACATGGCGGAATACCTGCAGATACTGATGGATTGCGCGCGTGCGGTCCAGCTGCCGACTGCAGCCAAGCCGTTTTACGACGACAAGGGCGCGCTGGAGCGCGCCGCCCTGGCAAGAAGCATACGGGACGGTGCCCAGGCTGCCCCGCTGCCCGGATTCTGGAACTGGCTGTGGGAGCTGATATAAGCAACCGTTGTTAGCCGGCGGCACAGCAGCTATAGTTGCGATTTGCCGACAAGGACTCTCATGGTTACCTGCTACCTGCGTTACGTCATCGATCCATACAAGCTCAAGGAATTCGAGCACTACGGGAAAATCTGGATTCCGCTGGTAGAGAAATTCGGCGGGATACACCATGGGTACTTCCTCCCCTCCGAGGGAAGCAGCAACGTGGCGCTCGCGATGTTCACGTTTCCTTCGCTCGCGCTGTATGAGCAATACAGGACCAAGTCGATGCAGGATGCGGAATGCCAGGCTGCCTTCAGGTATGCCGAGGAAACCCGTTGCATCCTCAGCTACGAACGCAGCTTCTTCCGCCCGGTCTTCAAGTAAGGCCACGCGCTTTTCAAATCTTCTTCTGGCCTACGCGCTTGCCGAGTTCTTCGGCGCTTTCCCTGCGCTCGCTGTAGCGGTCGACCAGGAATGAAGAAACATCGCGGGTAAGCAAGGTGAACTTGAACAGCTCTTCCATCACGTCGACCACGCGTTCATAGTAAGACGAAGGTTTCATGCGGCCTTCGTCGTCGAACTCCAGGAACGCCTTGGCAACCGAGGACTGGTTAGGAATCGTGATCATCCGCATCCAGCGGCCCAGTATGCGCATCTGGTTGACCGCGTTGAACGATTGCGAGCCGCCGGATACTTCCATCAGCGCCAGCGTTTTACCCTGCGTCGGCCGCAGCGCACCAATGGACAAGGGGATCCAGTCGATCTGCGCTTTCATGATGCCGGTCATGGCGCCATGGCGCTCGGGCGAGGTCCAGACCATGCCTTCGGCCCATTGCGCCATCGCTCGCAGTTCCTGGACTTTAGGATGGCTGTCGGGTTCGCCATCGGGCAACGGCAATCCGTGCGGATCGAATATGTGAACTTCGCCGCCCATCGCTTCCAGCAGGCGGGCAGCCTCCTGCGTGAGCAAGCGGCTATAGGATCTCTCGCGCAGCGAACCATATAGCAGCAGGAAACGCGGTGCGTGCGATGAACGTCCGACCTCCTCAAAGTCCGATGCAAGCGGCGTACGAAAGAGCCCTGCGTCAACGTTCGGCAGCTTAATCAGATGTTGTGACACGGCGCCCCTCCGAATCAATGACGACTTCGCCGCCTTCCTTGGTGAACGGTCCCTTTTGCGGCAACGGCAAGATGTCGAGCACCAGTTCGGACGGGCGGCACAGGCGAGTGCCGTTGGGCGTGACCACAAATGGCCGGTTGATCAGGATCGGATGCGCCAGCATGGCGTCCAGCAATTGGGCCTCTGTCAGGCCTGGCGCGTCCAGGCCCAGTTCTGCATAAGGCGTCCCCTTTTGCCGGATCGCCGCTCGCACCGTCAAGCCTGCATCTGCAATCATTTTGGCCAATGTTTCCCGCGACGGCGGCTGCTTCAGGTATTCGATCACTTCAGGCTCGGCACCGGTATTGCGTATCAACGCCAGTGTGTTGCGAGACGTGCCGCATTCAGGGTTGTGGTAAATCGTGATGTGCATGGTTCGACTTTCTTGAAAGCCGGCAGCCGGTCTGCCGGTCGTGGATCAGCGTCCTTCGTACCAGCCTTGGGTGCGGTTCACGATGCCGACAATCAGCAGCATGACAGGCACTTCGATCAGCACCCCGACCACGGTGGCAAGCGCGGCGCCGGATTTGAAGCCAAACAGGCTGATCGCCGCCGCCACAGCCAGCTCGAAGAAATTCGAGGCGCCGATCAACGCAGAGGGACAAGCGACGGAATGCTTCTCGCCGACGATCTTGTTGAGCCAATAGGCCAGCGCGGAATTGAAAAAAACCTGTATCAAGATAGGAATCGCCAGCAATGCGATGACCAGCGGCTGCTCGATGATCGCATTGCCCTGGAATGCAAACAGCAGCACCAGGGTCAGCAACAGCGCCGAGACCGACCATGGCTGGATCCGCTCCATCAGCTTGTCGAAGCTGGCCTGGCCGCGGCGCAACAGGGATTTGCGCCAGATTTGCGCGATGATCACCGGAGCGACGATATATAAAACCACTGAAGCCAGCAGCGTCGCCCACGGTACGGCGATGCTCGAAACACCCAGCAGGAGAGCGACCAGCGGCGCAAATGCGAACACCATGATCAGATCGTTCAGCGCCACCTGCGACAGCGTGAAGTACGGATCGCCGCCGGTAAGGCGGCTCCACACGAACACCATGGCCGTGCACGGCGCCGCCGCCAGCAGGATCAGCCCGGCCACGTAGGCGTCCAGCTGTCCGGCTGGCAGGTACGGCGCGAACCAGTGGCGGATAAACACCCAGGCAAGCAACGCCATCGAGAACGGCTTGACCGCCCAGTTGATGAACAAGGTCACGCCGATGCCGCGCACATGCCCCTTGACCTGGTTCCAGGCGGAGAAATCGATCTTCAGCAGCATCGGGATGATCATCACCCAGATCAGGAGACCGACCGGCAAGTTCACCTTGGCGATTTCCAGCGCACCTATCGCTTGCACCCCGGCAGGGAAAAGCTGCCCGAGCAAAATGCCGGCAACGATGCATGACGCCACCCAGACAGTCAGGTAACGCTCAAAAAAATTCATGGGTACGGGCGCGGCACGTTTGCCGATAACTTCGCATTGGACAGACATCGGCGGCCCTCAGATAAAAACCGTCATGACGAAGCGCCCTCGGCAACGCCGCATGCGGGACTGCAGGTAGCCACGCAGGGATTCCCTCCACAGCAATTTTCGGTGAGAAATGCCAGCAATTGATTCATGGTGGCGAAGTTGGCGGAATAGATCACGAACCGCCCTTCGTTGCGCGACGCCACCATGTCGGCATGGAACAGTTCCTTCATATGGAACGATACGGAGGATGGCGAGATGCCAGTGATTTCCCCGATTTTTCCGGCGGGCAGTCCTTCAGGCCCGGCCTGTACCAAGGCGCGGAAAATCGCCAGGCGAGAATCTTGGGCAAGCGCCGCAAGGGCAGTAACAACAGATTTCGTTTTCATATTTCAATGATAGTTGAAATATTGAATAAATCAAGGGTTTTCTGCTTCCATAAAACAAGCAGACGGACCTTTGCCCGCCCACCTGCTTCCATCCGGACTAGGATGCCGCAACATGCTTTTCGATATTCTTCATCTGCGCGTCCCAACCGCCGCTGTTCATGCTGAACGCTTCCTGGCGACGCGCGGCCGGGATATTGTCAAACCCGGATTCGACCACGCGCAGCAAAGTCCCCTCCTCGACGGCAGTCAGCTCGAACACCACCAGCGTGGTCGGTTCCTGCGAATAGTCGACGGCAGCGTCAACCGCATAAGGATGCCAGCGGAAAGACAGCAAGCCCTCCGGCTCCACGCGGTCGACCAACACGTTCCAGGCCAGGTGTTCGTAGCCTGGATAAGTGATCTGTCCCTGCACGGCCTGGCCGGCCGCGAAAATTTTTCCCTTCAGCGCCACGCCGAACCAGTCGCCGAATTCCTCGGCATTCGATAACGCACGCCAGACCCGCGAACGCGCGGCCTTGAGCACAACTTCTCTTTCAATCCGATCCGTAGAATTATTTATATTCATTTGTCACCTCCTGGCTGCATATTAGTCCAAGCCGGGAAAATGCAGCCATAAAATCGCACTCATTTTTTACCCGGCCTGGCGCTGGTTCCGAGCGCGCACAGGCCAGTCACAAAATCCAGGAAAGCCATCACCTTGGCCGGCGCCAGGTGACGCGACGGATACAGGGCATAGAGGGGAAACGTCTCGTCAGGCCAATCCGGAAACAGTTCGACCAGCCGCCCTGATTGCAGGGCTTGCTCGACCCCGAGTTCAAACACCTGGGCAATCGCATGCCCGGCCTCGCACACGCTATACAGGGTGCCGGCGTCGTTGAGAATCAGCCGGCCGTTGGTGGCAATCGTGACGCGCTCGGCGCCGCGATGGAATTCCCAGGGAAACGGCCTGCCCGAGATGGAATCGCGGAACTCGATGCAGATGTGCTTGCCGCCTTCCAGCTCGGCGGGCGTCCGCGGCCGGCCGTAACGCTCCAGGTAGGCTGGCGCCGCCACCGTCAGGACCCGTGTCTCCAGCAGTTTCCTGGCGACCAGCGACGAGGATGCCGGATAACCGAAACGCAGCGCCAGGTCGACGCCGTCGGCCACCAGGTCGCCGAGCTGGTTGCTGGTGAACAGCTCCAGCCGCAATTCCGGGTAACCCTCCATGAACCGGTCGAGCGCAGGTCCGAGGATGAGGCGCGAAAAATACGGATCGATATTTACCCGCAAGCGCCCGCGCACCGCTTTCGCGCTGGCGGCCGCGCCGTCGGCGGCCTGCTCCAGGCTGGCCAGCAAGGGCGCGATCTCCTGGTACAGGCGGCGCCCTTCATCGGTGAGCGTGACCGAACGCGTGGTGCGGTCGAACAGGCGGATGCCGAGCCGCTTTTCGAGCCGGGCAATCGCTCGGCTGACGCCGGACGGAGTCATGTCCAGCGTCTCGGCAGCCTGCACGAAGCTGCCGCCGTCCACCACCGCCGACAGCACGGCCATGCCGTTGGCCAGACGTCCATCGAAGCTCATTGATGACTCCTAGTCATTTATTCAATGACACTCATGCTATCGGAGAATTGCAGCCTGCGCCGCATACTTCTCGCCAACGCGACAAAAGTCGCCTTCAACGGGAGCAACCAGATGTATGCAATCACAGGAATCACCGGCCAGGTCGGCGGCGCGGCGGCACGTTCTTTATTGGCCGCAGGGCAACCGGTGCGCGCCGTGGTGCGCAACGCCGGCAAGGGCGAGGCATGGGCGGCGCAAGGGTGCCAGGTGGCGCTGGCGGAAATGCATGATGCGGCGGCGTTGCAAGCAGCGTTCACCGGAGTCGAAGGGGTGTTTATCCTGCTGCCTCCGATTTTCGCGCCGTCTCCCGGATTCCAGGAAACGCGCCGCACCGTCGCCGCACTGCACCAGGCACTAGCGGCAGCCCGGCCCGCCAAAGTGGTCTGCCTGTCGACCATAGGCGCGCAGGCTGAACCGGAGAACCTGCTCACCCAGCTGCAGATCATGGAACAAGAGCTGGGGCGGCTGGATCTGCCGCTGGCGTTCCTGCGCCCGGCCTGGTTCATGGAAAACGCCTTGTGGGACATCGCCCCCGCGCGCAGCACTGGCGTGATCCCGAGTTTCCTGCAGCCGCTGGACAAGCCGGTGCCGATGGTCGCCACTGCCGATGTCGGACGGGTCGCCGCCGAATTGCTGCTCGAACAGTGGCAGGGCAAGCGCGTGGTCGAGCTGGAAGGTCCGCAGCGGGTAACGCCGAACCAGATCGCGGCGACTTTTTCCGAGCTGCTCGGCAAGCCGGTGCATATGGAGGCCGTGGCGCGGGATCAATGGCCCGCCGTTTTTGCCGCTCAAGGCCCAGGCAACCATGGGCCGCGCATGCAGATGCTCGACGGTTTCAATCAGGGCTGGATCGAGTTCGCCGGCTCGGCCCGCAAAGGAGTGGTGCCGCTCAAGACGGTTTTAAAGGATTTGCTGGCGGCCGAAGGATAGCAAGTTTTTGCCGGGCAAAAAAAAACCCGCCTGACCTTGCGGTAGCGGGTTGAATCCAAACCTTAGGAGGTGTTGGAGGAGACAGGTGTAACTATATGGCAGCGCAGCATCGGTGTCTGCTTTATTATTCGTATAACTGTTATAGATAAAACACATATCTGCTGCACTGCAATAGTGCTCCTCTGCCCTAAATCGGGCCGCGATCGATGCGCTTGCTGAGGATGATCGAGGTCGAAGTATGGCGCACGCCCTCCATTGCACCGATCTGGTCCAGCAGGCGGTCCAGCTCATCGGTGGACTGGCAGCGCAAGGTCAGCATGTAATCGATCGCGCCGCTCACCGCGCACAGGGTTTCCACCTGCGACATCTGCTGCAGCTGCTGGACCAGCAATGGTGCATTGCGGGAGTCAATCGAGATGCCGACGTAAGCACGCACTGCGGGCTGGTAAAGCCCGAGGTCGAGGCGCACGCCGTAGCCGGCGATCACGCCCTTCTTTTCCATCGCCGCCAGGCGCGCTATGGCGGTGGTCCTGGCAATCCCGACGCGCTTGGCGACGGTGGCCATGGACAGGCGCGCATCATCCATCAGCAGGGCCAGGATTTTATGGTCGACTTCGTCGAGTTTATCTCTCATCGCTACAATCCATGCTTAATGTTCGTCAATATGTATCGTTATTATACATTTTGACGACTATTTACACTCTATTATCTGACTTCACTCGAATTTACAATGGTTGCAGCAGCAACATTGACTAAAACGACAAGCGAGTGACGACATGACTACCAAACTGATCCTTCTGGGCGCCGGCAAAATCGGCGACGCCATCCTCAACCTGCTGTCCCATACCGGCGATTATGTACTGACCGTGGCCGACCGCGATCCGCAACGGCTGGAATACGTGAAGCACGCGGGTTTTCCCAATGTCACCACGATCCTGGCGGACATCTCGCACGCGCCCACCGTGACCAAGCTGATCAGCGGCCACGACGTAACGCTGTCGGCCTGCCCGTATTTCCTGACGCCGGTCATTGCCGCCGCCGCCAAGGCAGCACACTCGCACTACTTCGACCTGACCGAAGATGTCGAAAGCACCCGCTTCGTCAAATCGCTGGCGCTCGATTCCAGCACCGCCTTCGTGCCGCAATGCGGCCTGGCGCCCGGCTTCATTTCGATCGTGGCGAACGACGTCGCGAGCCGCTTCGAACAGCTGCATGACGTCAAGATGCGCGTCGGCGCGCTGCCGACCTTCCCTAGCAACGCGCTCAAGTACAACCTGACCTGGAGCACCGACGGCCTGATCAACGAGTACTGCAATCCTTGCGAAGCGATCGTCGACGGCGTGCTGCGCGAAACCTCGCCGCTGGAAGAGCTGGAACACTTCTCGCTCGACGGCGTCGACTACGAAGCGTTCAACACTTCCGGCGGCCTCGGCACCTTGTGCGAAAGCCTGCGCGACCGGGTGCAGAACCTGGATTACAAGACCGTGCGTTATCCCGGCCATCGCGACATCATCAAGATCCTGGTGCGCGACCTGCAGCTGGGCAAGCTGGAACGCCGTCCGATCCTGAAGGAAGTGCTGGAGACCTCGATCCCGATCACCAAGCAGGACGTGGTGCTGACCTTCGTCAGCGTCAGCGGCATGCGCGACGGCCGCCTCGAACAGGAAACCTATGCTCAAAAGACCTATAGCCAGCAGGTCAACGGCCAGCTGCTGTCGGCGATCCAGCTGACTACCGCGGCCGGCATCTGCGCCATGGTCGACCTGGTTGTCACGGGCGTGCTGCCGCAAAGCGGTTTTGTGCGGCAAGAGCAAGTCACGCTGGCGGATTTCCTGGCCAACCGTTTCGGCCAGTTCTACGCCGGCCACGCACCTGCCCACGGCGGCTTCGCACCAGCCAGCAATACCGATTTCAACAAACTGAAAGCGGTTGCTTAAGCGCACGGCGCGAAGTACCCGGCAAAACGGCCTGCATGACTCGCGCGAGTCATGCAGGCCGTTTTTTTTATCGCTGCCGGATCACGCCGGCGCCGGGATCGTCAAAACGATTTGCGCATGCCGACCGAAAATACATTGTTGACCAGCCCGCCCTTGCCGAACTGCGCATCGTAGTTGCCGTACCAGCTCCAGTTGCTGGCCAGCACGCTGGAGATGCCGATGCCGGCCCAGCCGCTGTTGCGCGCCAATCCTATGCCTTGCACCGAAAACCCGGCAGCCGGAGCACCGACGAAAGCCGCGTTGAAATCCAGCTTGCCATCGTTGAAGCCGTGCTGCCAGGCCGCGTAAGCTTGTACATTTGTATGGCCGCCCAGCCAGTCGAAACCTGTGTCGCCGCGCAAGCCAAGTACGCTCGCAGCCTGGCGGTAGGTGCTGCTGCCGGCGGTGAGGCCGAAGGGGCTGCCGGTTTCCGTAAATGCGCCGCGCTTGAGGCGGTCGTAACTGATGCCGGCAAACGGCGTCAGCGTCGAGGCCGCCGACAGCTTGCGCACGTAGCCGGTTTCGGCATAGGCCGAAATCATGCTGTCGGCATGGTTGGAGGACAGGCTGTCGACCTCGCTGCCGAGGATCACGCTGCGATTGATCTTGCTGGTCACGCGGGCGATGCCGGCGCGGCCGGAAACGTAGATGCCGTCATGGCTGAGCGCATAGCGACCATACAGGGACAGGCCGCTATCCTGGCTGTTCGCGGCGCCGCCGAAACGGTCGAAACTGGCCTTGCTTTCCGAGTAGGACAGCGCCGCGCCGACAATCGCCTGGTCATTCAAATGCGTATCGAAACCGAACTGCCCGCCCCAAGTGGATGTGTCGGCAGACGCATAACCCGATTCGCCCAGCTTGCCGGTGGCGCCGATCACGCTGGCCCACAAACCGGCCTTGGCGCTGCCCGCAACCGGATTGGCCAGCAGCGACAGCCGGTTCGACAGATCGCGGTTGACTGCTTGCGACTGCTGGAAAGTCAGCGCCTGCGAAGAGGCATGGATCTGCCCCGACAGGCTGTCCAGCACCTGGGCGGCGGCGGCGAGATCCGCAGTGCGCTGCAGCGCTGCGGCGCTGTTCAGGAAGGCGCTGTTGCTGCCGCCGGTGTTGCCGCCGGCGGCCATGGCGTCGGCTGCCTTGAGTCCCGTCTCGAGGTTGGCGGCGCTGTTGTTGCGCGTAGGGTCGGCGGCAAACGCTTGCGCCGCCACCACCGTGACATTGTTGCGCGCTATGCTCAGGTCCACTTCGTTGGCGGTATAAGCCAGCGTCGCGTTCAAGAAGGTGCCTGGGTTGAAAACCGTACCGTCGTGTTCGAACGACACATCCTGGAACACGCCAGACACACCGCTGGCAGCAGTCAGCACCTTGCCCTTGACGCCCACTTGCTGCGCCACGTAGCCGGACGGGTCGCTGCTGCCGACGGGCGTGGTCGCCACCAGGTGCGAATTGCCGAGCGCGGCGCTGCCGCCTACGGTCAGGGTCGCATTGAACTGGTTGGCCAGCACCGCGCTGGCCGAGGCCGTGTAGTTGCCGGCAATCGTCATGCCGCTGCCGGTATTGCTGAGGCGGCCGTTGTTGGAGACGCTGCCGCCGATGCGGCCGCCGTCGCCGGACAACACGCCAGCGCTGTCGATGGCGACTGAGGAAGCAACCGACCCGGTCACGTTCAGCGTGCCCTTCACGATTTCACTGGCGCCGCTGTAGGTGTTGTTGCCGGCCAGGGTCAGCGTGCCGCTGCCGTCTTTCTGCAGCCCCGCATTGCCGCCGATGTTATTGGCGAAGGTTGAACTGACGGAATCGAAACTGGCGACGAAATTGCCGCCCAGGGTCAGCCGGGTGTCGAACAGGGCCGGACCGCTGGCGGCTTTGCTGGCGTTCAGCAAACCCCAGCCGTACGTGGCGGTGTCGCCCATGCTGGTGGCGGTCGACAAGATGGTTTGCCGGATCTGGTCGGCGTTCATCCAAGGGTAAGCTTGCTGCACCAGGGCAGCTGCGCCGGTCACCGCCGGCGCGGCGAACGAGGTGCCGTAGACACGGTGGCCAGCCGTGGCGGACATGAAATCCCCCGGCGCCGCCAGGCACCAGTTGGCGGCCTCGCCGCAGCGGTTCGAGTAACTGGAAATCACGCCCGGCGTGGTGTCGCTGCTGCTGTATCCCTGGGCGCCGCCGGCGGCGTTCACCGCCACCACCGCCAGCCAGCCTTTTTGCAGGTCTGGATACAAGGCCGGCAGCCCTGCCGTCAGGCTGGGATGGGCGCTGCCATCGTTGCCGGCGGCCCAGATGAACAAGCTGCCTTTGCTCACGAAAGGCTGGTAGATATTGTAGAAAGTCGGGCCGCTGCCGCCAGGCGCAGCGATCGAACCAAACGTGTTCGACTGGTTGAAGAGGCGCGCGCCCTTGTTGAACAGGTCCTGGTAGACCGAGGCATTCAAAGTGACGTTTTCGCCGCCGGTGCCGACCGCGGCACCCAGCATGCTGACAGCCGGCGCCACGCCGTAGCTGCTGCCGCCCAGCGCTTCCGCCGCTTCGCTGCCGTGGCTGTCGCCGGCGCCGCCGCTGGAATACACGGTCTTGCTAAGGCGTCCGCCAAATTCAGGATCACCGGCATTGAAATCCGTATCGACCACCGCCACCGTTACGCCGGCGCCGGTAATGCCGCGTGCATGGGCCGCGCCGGCATTGCTTGGATCGTTGGGATTGAGCGCAGGGGCTGCGCTGCTGGTCGATACCGGCGGCGAGCTGGCTGGCCCGCTGGAGCCGCCTCCACCGCCGCCGCATGCGGATAGCATGGTGATGGCTGCGGCAGACATGACGGATAAAGGAAAACGATTTGCAGGTTCTCGGTGCATGGACTTACTCGGGCGGTTAACTTGCAGCAAACGCCTGGCGAGCACAGTCGTAGTCGTTCTTGCGTCAAATTACTGGATTAAAAAGTGAGTGCACAATACTCCCGGCGGCTGGCCGATACAATGCAAGGCCGTCATGAATTGCCAGAAAAATGAACAGATAATTTGTAAATTTCGTGATTAATGGCAAGTAGTTGTCAACAAATGACGGCAGATGAACAACTAAATGCCACCTTGACAACACCCGTCATTCCCGCGAACGCGGGAATCCATTTTCACCGCCATATCGAGTAACCTGGATTCCCGCGTTCGCGGGAATGACCGGGGCGCGTAGCTGGGGTCGCCGAGACGGGGTCGCCTAGACCGGGTCGTCGAGACGAGGTCGCCGAGACGCAACGGTGGAAATTCGCGCCTCCTAACTGAACGGCATTACGCGCAAGCGCAGGCTTTTTTTCGGCCAGCCGCCGCCTGCCTATGCGAGCATCGGCTCAACGTCATCCAGCGTCACATGGCCGCGGAACCGGCCGCCGCTTTTTGCTTCGATCTGCCGTTCGATCGCATCCGCAAAAATCACGGCCGGATCGGTCCGCAGTTTTTGCAGATGGCGCGACAGGTGCGGATGCTGCCGCACATCCAGCACCTTGTGATATTCCGCCCAGCGCGCAATCGCCGCGAAATACGCGTCGGCCACGGTACGCTTGCTGCCGCCGTCAATCCATTCCCGCTCCGCCAGCAGGCCGTCGAGATAGGCGCATGCCTGCTGCACCCGTGGATTTCCGAGATTGCGCAACATCTCTTGCACCGGCGGGTTGGCCGCCATTTCGCAGGCGATCCAGAGCGGCCTGAAGGCTGAGAAAAAATCCGTGTTGAGATAGGCCAGCATCCGGTTGAGGCGATCGTATTCCGGCGTGCCTTGCGCATAACCCAGCAGGTTGTTGCGGCGCGCCGCCAGGTGCAGCAGGATGGCTGAACTTTCGTTGACGATGTTGCGCTCGGCGGTCAGGTAGGCAGGTGTCAGGTTCAACGGATTGATGCGTGCGAACGCGGCCGGCCACGGGTGTTCCAGCATTTCTATGCGAGACAGCCGGTACGGCTCGCCCAGCCATTCAAGGGCGACGATGCTGCCCAGCGAACAGCCTTGCGGTACGCCATAAAACAGTATGGGTTCCATGTTCTTCCTTTGCTTTGACAGGTTTCAGCGGATGCTGCTGCACGACTGCAGCGGCATGGGGAAGAAGATAAAATCAAAGGCGGTCATAATCCGTCCGCATTTACCCGCTCCCCTGAAAAAATATGTCAAAACCAGCCATCCGCATGCTCGCAGTCCTGGAACTGCTGCAAACCCATGACCGCATCTCCGGCGTCGAACTGGCGCGCCGGCTGGAAGTAGACGGCCGCACGCTCAGGCGCTACATCGCCGGGCTGGAGGAACTGGGGATTCCGGTCACGTCGGAACTGGGGCGCCACGGCGGCTATTCGCTGGTGGCCGGTTTCAAGCTGCCGCCCATGATGCTCACCAACGACGAGGCGCTGGCGATGTCGCTAGGCCTAATCGCGGCGGAAAGCATGGGCATGGCCGCAACCGTTTCGGCAGTGGCCAGTGCGCAGGCCAAGCTCGAACGTGTGCTGCCGGCGCAGCTCAAGCAGCGCGTGCGCGCCCTCAGTGAAACAGCCACTATCGATAAGGCAGCTGCCGCTCCCGGCGCCAGCCAGGAAACGCTGGCAGCGATTGCTTCAGGCGCAGAAGCCCGCTGCAGCGTGCGCTTCGCGTATCAGTCAAGGCTGGGAGAAGCCAGCACACGCACGTTCGATCCCTACGGACTGGTGTTCCGCGGCGGCGCCTGGTATGCCAGCGGCATGTGCCAGCTGCGCCGGCAGCTGCGCTCGTTCCGGCTCGACCGCATGCAGCAGGTCGAACTGACCGCGGAGCGTTTCAAACGGCCGGCGGATTTCGATAGTGCCGCCTACCTGACACACAGCATCGCCACCATGCCGCGCGCCCACGCGGTCGAAGTCTTGCTGCACACCGACCTGCAGACCGCGGCAGCCGAGCTGGGACGCAGCGTCGGCTTGCTGGAGCCGTGGCAAGACAGCGTACTGCTGCGCACCAGCACCGACAGCATCCCGTGGTTCGCGCGCCAGCTGGCGCGCTTGCCGTTTTCCTTTGAAGTGCGCGAACCGCGGGAGCTGCTGGCCGCGGTACACGCCCACGGCCAGCAACTCCTGCACACCCGGGCCGGCTGACATGCTAAGCGCTTAATGCAGCTTTCCAGGCTTGCGCCTGGCCAAAGAAACGGCCGGCGTCGAGCACTTCGATTTGCGTTCCACGCTGCAGTGCGAAGGTAGGAAAGCCTTGGCCGCCGACACGCGCCAGCAAGCTGCGGCTGGCGGCGATATGGGTTTGCGTGGCAGCGCCGCCGAGCTCGGCGAACTTGCTGTCGAACAGTGCCGGATCAAGGCCCGCCTCCATTGCCAGCGCATGCAACACTGCGGCATCGGCAACCCGCAAGCCGCGCACATAGTGCGCCGCCTGTATCTGCGCCAGCATGGCCAATCCCTGCCCGGCAACCGCTTCGGCCGCCAGGATCGCGGTAATCGGCGGCGCAGAATCAAAGATCGCCGTGGTGTCCAGCAGCAGGCCGTTGAAGTAATCGTCGCCGAACGGCTGGCCGGTCATTGCCGCGATCCGCTGGTCGTGCTGCATCACATAGTTGCGCAATTGCGGACTGACCTGCCTGCGGTTGCTGCCGGTCATCATGCCGCCGCCGTGCAGCACGATGTGCAGGCCTTCGATCTCGCGGGCAGCCTGCAGCAAAGGCGCTGCGCCGTAGCACCAGCCGCACAGCGGATCGTAGATGTAATGCAGCACCGTACCCTGCGCCGCCGCCGGCGCCGCTGCGTCCTTGCTTTCCGCGGCGGCGGGCAGCGCACAGCTGCTGTCGCCGCAATCGTGGCCGGTTACCATTTCATTTCACCTTTGCTGACCTTGGCGCCCAGTTCCAGCGACGATACGCCTTCCAGGTTCGGATAATGCTTCTTCATCGCCTCGATCAACGCCGCCGAATCCTTGGCTTTGGCGGTTTCCGCTTCATAGGTCTTCAGGTAGTTCTTGGTGAAGCGCACCGATTCGATATTTTGCGGCGCACCGGCGCTGAAATGCCCGGGCACCACCACCTTCGGATGCAGGGCCGCAATCTTGTCCAGCATCTTGATCCATTGCCGGCGCGAAGCCAGGGTCTGGGTGTCTGCGGTCCAGACATGTTCGTTGCCGGCCACCAGCACGCCGCCAACCACCGCTTTCAATGAAGGAATCCAGACGAAGCTGCGGTCCGGGCTGGCGCCGTCCAGGCCGATCACTTCCAGCTTGCGGCCTTCCAGGGTCAGCGTGCTGCCTTCCAGCGGTTCCGGCACGATCAGCTGCCTGGGCGCGTTGGCGCCCAGCTTGGGGCCCCAGAATGCCAGCTTGTCCTGCATGGTGGCCTTGATGTGGGCGATCACCGGCGCCGGCGCCAGCACCTTGGCGTCCGGATAAGCTTCCTTCAGCACTTCCAGGCCGAAGTAGTAGTCGGGATCGCCGTGGCTGATGTAGATCGTGGTCAGCTTCTTGCCGCTGTCCTGGATCTTTTTCAGCAGCTGGCCGGCATTGGCGCGGTCAAACTGGGCATCGATCACGATGGCCTCGGTGCTGCCGGCAACCAGCTCGGAAGACACCGGGAACATGCCGTTGGCGCCGGGATTGTAGACCTCCAGCTGCAAAGGTTGCGGCGCCGCCGCAGCCGAGCCGGCGATCGTCAGGCCGGCAGCGGCAGCCAGCAGCGAACGGAAAAATTTGCGTTTCAACATGGAATCTCCAGGGGTGATGAGAAAGAACCATCATCATAGTTGACTGAAATGAGTCAAAAAACCGCATAATGGTGCCTAGTTAGTTGCACAAATCGATCTAATAGATAACACGCCATGGACAGACTGGTCGCAATGCAGGTATTCGTCGAAGTCGCGGACCGGGGCAGCCTGACCGCTGCCGCCGACAAACTCGACATGTCGCGCGCCATGGTGTCGCGTTACCTGGCCGAACTCGAAACATGGGTGGGCGCCCGCCTGTTCCATCGCACCACGCGCAAGCTGAGCCTGACCTCGGCCGGCAGCGACACCCTGCCGCGCTGCCGCCAGCTGCTGGACATGGCCGGCGGCATCCAGGCCTCCGCCGCCAATCCCGAAAATACTCCGCGCGGCACGCTGCGCCTGACTTGCAGCATGTCGCTGGGACAGGCCTACCTGGCGCCGCTGCTGGCGCGTTTCTTGAAACGCTATCCCGGCACCGCGGTCGACATGCTGCTGGTCGACCGCGCAGTCAACCTGGTCGAAGAACGGGTGGACCTGGCGATCCGCATCACCAACGCACTCGATCCCAACCTGATCGCGCGCAAGCTGGCGGTGTGCCGCTCGGTGGTGTGCGCCTCTCCAGCCTACCTGCAGGAACACGGCACGCCCGACAGCGCGGAAGACCTGGCCCTGCACAATTGCCTGACCTACTCTTACTTCGGCAAGAGCCTGTGGGAATTCGAGAAAGACGGCGCGCCGGTGGCGGTGCCGGTGGGCGGCAACATGAGCGCCAATGAATCGTCGGTATTGCTGGAAGCGGCCGTCGCCGGCGCCGGCATCAGCCTGCAACCGGTGTATGCGGCCACGGGATTGCTGCGTAGTGGTAAACTACGCGCGCTGCTCGGAGAATACCAACCGCGCGAAATGAGCATTTACGGCGTCTACGCTTCGCGCCGCCAAATGCCTGCCATCCTGCGCGCCATGCTCGATTTCCTGGTCGAGGAATTCAGCGCAGACCCAGACTGGGCAACACCAGTCATTTAAATCAAGCAAAGAATCAAGCAAATCCGTCCGTGACACCCGTAGGGCAGCCACTGCCCGCGCGTTAGCCAATGCTTCCGGCCGCCACAGCTTCACCTAGTAAAAAAAATGCAAAAAATCTCGACGCTTACCCGTAATACCCTGATGTTTCCGCTGGCTCTGGTGCTGTTCGAGTTTTCGGTCTACATCGCCAACGACATGATCCAGCCGGGCATGCTGACGGTGACCCGCGAATTCGGCGCCAGCGCGGCCTGGATGGCGTCCGCCATGACCGCGTTCCTGGTCGGCGGCGCCGTGTTCCAATGGCTGTTCGGGCCGCTCTCCGACCGCATCGGGCGGCGCCCTGTGATGCTGGGCGGCACCGTGTTCTTCATCCTGTCCTGCCTGGCGACGCTGTTCTCGCAAAGCATCGAGAGCTTCATCGTCTTGCGCGTGCTGCAAGGCGTGGGCCTGTGTTTCATTTCCTCGGTCGGCTATGCCGTGGTGCAGGAAGCGTTTGAAGAAAAAGCCGCGATACGCGTCACGGCGCTGATGGCCAATGTCGCCTTGATTGCGCCGCTGATCGGTCCGGTGGCGGGTGCTTTCATGATTGAAATCCTGCCGTGGCGCATGGTGTTCGTATTCATCGCCGCCATCGCCACCGTTTCCCTGGTCGGCCTGGCGCGGCACATGCCGGAAACCGTCAAGCAGCGCAAAGAGAGACTGCCGCTGGTGCAGATCTGGCACGACTACCGCGCGGTGGTGGGCAACCGCCATTTCCTGAAGGCCGCTATGTGCATGCCTTTGCTGGCGATTCCGCTGATCGGCTGGATCGCCATGTCGCCGGAAATCCTGGTAGCCGACGGCCACCTGAGCGTGATCGAATACGGTTACTGGCAGATCCCGGTGTTCGGCTGCCTGATCGCCGGCAACCTGGTGCTGGCGCGCCAGGTCGACCGCTGGCGCCTGGGCAGCTCGACCAGGATCGCGCTGTATCCGATCGCCCTGGGCGTGCTGATCATGCTGTTCGGCGCGGCCTTCCTCGACAAGCCCTATTTCCTGGTGGCGGCGATCAGCGTGATTGCTTTCGGCGAAGGCCTGTCGGCGGCGGTGATGATCCGCTTCACGCTGACAGAAAGCACAGTTTCGAAGGCTACCGTGGCTGCCACCATGGGCATGATCAACATGACCTTGTATGGCGTCGGCATCGAGCTGTACAAGGTGTTTTACCAGCACGCGGGCATGATGGGTTTTGCGCTGTTCTCGCTGGCCGTGATTGCGCTGTACTGGCACCTGTCGCGCAGCGTGGTGGCGCGCGCCATGCTGGCCCGGGTTACCGGGCATGAAGAGAAAGAGGATGGACCGCTTATCTGATGGATGCTCCCGTTCCGGCCGGCGCCGGGCCGGGAGCGGCAATGCAGTTGTTATTCGCCGTGTTTCTGGCTGATGATGCTCATGAATTCGCGCCGCGTCGACGGATCGTCGCGGAACGCGCCGAGCATGCGGCTGGTCACCAGGCTGGTGCCCGGTTTATGGATGCCGCGCGTGGTCATGCATTCATGCGATGCTTCGATCACCACCGCAACACCTTTCGGCAGCAGCACTTGCTGCAAGGTGTCGGCAATCTGCACCGTCATTTTTTCCTGGATCTGCAGGCGCTTGGCGAAGATGTCGACCAGCCGCGCCAGCTTCGAGATGCCGACTACGCGCCGGTCCGGCAGGTAAGCCACGTGCGCCTTGCCGATGATGGGCGCCATGTGGTGCTCGCAATGGCTCTCGAAACGGATGTTGGTCAGCACCACCATCTCGTCGTAGCCTTCGACTTCTGAAAACGTGGTCGACAGGATTTCCACCGGATCCTTGCTGTAGCCGGCAAAAAATTCTTCATATGCCCGCGCCACGCGCGCCGGCGTGTCCAGCAAACCTTCGCGGTCAGGATCGTCGCCGGCCCAGCGCAACAGGGTGCGGATCGCCGATTCCGCCTCGGCGCGGCTTGGACGTTCTGACAAGGCGCTAGCCGCCGGCACTGGATCTTTTGAAGCCATCTGTTTACCTTTTTCTGAAAAATTTTACTCGCCGTCGTGCAGCGCTGCGCCGCGGCTGATGCCGACAGTGTAATTCAGCTATCGCATTACTGCAGCGCATTCCTCAAAGGCGGGCGTATTGCGCAACGCAGCATCGAAACCTGGGCAGGTAATAGCCAGCTATTACCTGCCGCATCCCGGCTGTTCCATACTTGACCTTCCCTGCTCCCACTTCACTGAAGGACCTATCATGAGCGCAAAGAAAATCCTGATCCTGGCCGGCGATTATGTCGAAGATTATGAATTGATGGTGCCGTTCCAGGCGCTGCAGATGGTCGGCCACCAGGTCGACGTGGTGTGCCCGGACAAAGCCGCCGGCGCCCAGGTCCGCACCGCCATCCACGATTTCGAAGGCGACCAGACCTATAGCGAAAAACCCGGCCACAACTTTACCCTGAACGCTACCTTCAGCGACGTCGATGTCAGCCGTTACGATGCATTGCTGATCCCGGGCGGCCGCGCGCCCGAATACCTGCGGCTGAATCCGCGCGTGATCGAAATCGTCCAGCAGTTCCATGCCGCCGGCAAGCCGATCGCTGCAGTCTGCCACGGCCCGCAACTGCTGGCGGCAGCCGGCGTGCTGGAAGGAAAAACCTGTTCCGCCTATCCGGCCTGCGCCCCGGAAGTCAAGCTGGCGGGCGGCAAATATGCGGAAATCGACATCACCGCCGCCCACCGCGACGGCAACCTGGTGACCGCGCCGGCATGGCCGGCCCATCCGGCCTGGCTGGCGCTGTTCCTGGCCGCATTGGGAACCCGCATCGAGTTATGATGGATGTGATGCGGCCGGCCGCACGGCGGGCCGCTCACCGCGACTGTTCAAGAAACGAGGTATCCGATGTGTCAGATTTATGCCCAGGCCGATCCCATCCTGTACGAATCGCGCGCCCGTTCGGTGCGCATCATGGGCGTCATCACCACCATCAAGCTGGAAAACCTGTTCTGGCAGACCCTGGCGGAACTGGCGGCGGATAACGATTTGACCACCAACCAGCTGATCGCCAAACTGCACGACGAAGTCACTACGCACCTGGGAGAGGCCAGCAATTTCGCCTCTTTCCTGCGCGTTACCTGCCTGCGCTACCAAGCCTTGAGAGCGCATGCCGGATTCGAATCGAAAGCGGTCAGCGCCGCCACCAAGATCAACGCCGCCGCCTGAAAAGATCAGCCCGCGGTCGACAGTTTCAGTCCGATCAAGCCCAGCACGATCAGGCTGACGCTGGCGACGCGCGCCAGGCTCGCCGCTTCACCCAGCAGCACGATGCCGGCGATGAAGGAGCCGACCGCGCCGATGCCGGTCCATACCGCATACGCGGTACCGAGCGGCAAGGTGCGCATCGCCAACGCCAGCAGCCAGATGCTGACAGCCATGCCGGCCACCGTGATCACGGACGGCCACAGGCGGCTGAACCCTTCGGAATATTTGAGGCCGACAGCCCAGACGATTTCGGCCAGGCCGGCGAGAAAGAGAATGATCCAGGCCATGCGGCCTCCAGGAAGATGGGGTCGTCCCCGGATAAAGATACGGCGCCGGGTCGTCCCGGCGCCGAGATGAAAACAACAACATTATAGGGCGTTTTGCTTCAGCTCAGTGCACGCCGATCCACCCCAGGCCGGCGGCAAATACCAGGTACAGCAAACCGAACACCGCCAGCCGGCCGCCGCTCAGCATGCCTTTGCGCAGCAGCACGTAGAGGCCGAACATCGACATCATCGTCACCGCCGCCGCCCACACCAGCGCCGGGCCCAGCATCCACGGCGTAAAGATCAGCACCAGCGCGGTCGGGATAGTCGCCTGGATCATCATGGCGCCGCTGATATTGCTCAAGGCCAGGTTCTGCTTGCCCTGCCTGACCCAGATCACCGCATTCAGGATTTCCGGCAACTCGGTCGCGACCGGGCTCAGCAGCAGCGCAGCCAGTTGCGGCGAGATGCCCAGCCATGGCGCGATATCGCCCAGCTGATGCACGAACAGCTGCGAACTGAGGAAAATCACCACCAGCGCCACCAGGGTCTGCAGCAAGGCCCAGCCGATGCCCGGCTGGGCATCGTGCGGCCGGAATTTCAAGGGTTCCAGGTCGTTTATCTCGGCATCGGCGTCTTCTTCCTTGCGCATCTCGCCCCAGATATATGCGCCGTAGGCCAGCAGGAAAAACACACCGAGCCAAGGCTTGATCGCAAACGCCACCAGCCCCAGGCCGACCTTGACCACGAAGATCCCGATGAACCAGGCCTGGTCCCGGCTCAGCCGCTGCGCAGCGCTGGCCGACAGCAGCATGCCGCCGATTTTTTTGCGGTTCAGGATGAACATCAGGCCCACCACCGCATAAGCAATGGTCGCCAGCACCAGCGGCCCGCCCAGCGCCGCGCCGACGCCGATTTCCCGGTGCGCCGCATCGCGCCCGAACACCACGGCGACAAATGTCACCACGCTTTCCGGCAAGGCCGTGCCGAACGCCGCCAGTACCGTGCCTACCGCGCTTTGCGCGATGCCGAGCCGGCGTCCGACCCATTCGATGCTGTTGACGAAATATTCACAGGAAAGATAGATCACTACGGCCGAACCGAGCAGCAGAGCGAAACTGAGCGTCATGAGCGTGCCCCCGTCGGATAAACCATGGATGCCGGCAAAAGGAAAAATGAGGGGAGAAGCGGTTTGGCGGAACTGGCTGCGGCAGCATCCTGGCGCTGCCATTGGCGGTGAATAAGCATGTGGACATCCTGAGGGCCGGGCACTGACGAATGGCGCAACGCCTTCGCCCGGCCGGGTAAAGGGAAGCACCATAGGTCTTGCCAAACCGTGCGGTCGCGCATGCCATGGCGTAAATCAGGTACAGCGCCAAGTATGTTGACATGCGCTCTTCGAAAGACGAAGGCGGCTACTCCCCTAAGGAGGTTGCATTATATGGCTTTTATAGCCACTTTAAAAAAATTATTTCCACAATTTACTTTCCATTAAGAAACAAATTATATCGATTTAGCAAATCATAACAATACTGATATATGAAATTGAAAACAATTTTGCTATATTGGACATTGTCTCTGTGTTAATGATTGTAATGTTTAGTACAACATAAGGAGTCACTTGACATGAACACCACCTCCGCCTCCGCCGATCCAGGCAAGAACCAGGTCAACGAGCAGGAAACCTATGATCCAAATCACCTGCTTGATTCTTTGATTGAGAAATTACATTTGAAAAACGATGCGGCCCTGGCACGCGCGCTCGAAGTCGCACCACCAGTCATCAGCAAGCTTCGCCATCATCGTTTGCCAGTCGGCGCGTCGCTTCTGATCCAGATGCAAGAAATCAGCGACCTCAAGATCAAAGAATTGCGCGCCTTGATGGGAGATCACAGAGATAAATTTCGTATGGGCGGCCATCACCTCAAATCAAAGGATGTTTGAAGTCAATTACGCTGGATTTGCGAGTGAACGGGATCCAAGCATGCGGTAACCAGCGCGAAAATGACGTCATTGTCAATTCCCTTCTTCATTCTGCCAAAGCAGTCATAGCCGCCTCTGCTTCTAAAAAAAACCTTCATCAAGTGGCGACGGCGACCGGCATGAAAGAGGAAATTCTGCATTCAAATTTTCTGTCAAGTTTAGAAAAATATCACGTATCCGCATGTATTTTCTGGCATCTCCCGGTAAATTTTGACAATATTCGTCGCTAAACATTGATTAATCCGTTCTGAACGATAGCTAGAATAAATTCCTGAGACGGTAGTGTTAGGTATACTTCGCCCATGGAAAAACAATATGAAGCCCCCTATTGTTCCCAAGGCCGATTTTCGCAAGCTGTCAAGAGGATTATGGGAAATGCAAGCTCTTGTCACGCGGCAAGCGTCACTGTTGTTCGATCTACGAATACAGGGAAGAACGCTAAGTGGCCGGCGGTTGGAACACCTCCCCTGCACTCGCTTACACATTCAACCGTAAAGCAGTTTGTGGCATGACGCGCTGGGATGTTCGCTTCACAGCGCAAACTCGAACTGCAGCCGTGGCCGAGGTGCGCCGAATAGCTGGATTTTCTTCCCTCGCTTCTGACCTAGCCGCGCTTCTTCACCCTCAAGCCAAAGATCTCTGCGGAGACCATCTCGGCAGCGCCAGCCTACTGTTCCATGAGGATCTCAGGGAATTGGCGGGCTATTTTGCATTGGTAAACGATGCAATTTCACTGAAGGCAGCTGAGCCGTCAATCAATCTGAGCACCACAACTGAAGGAAGGAGGTAACGAATGAAATAATCCCAGGCGTTTGCGCTGTGCAGCCTTGATACCCATGCCGTCCATAGACTGTGGCTGTCGCCACGAGCTTGTTCGGTGGCGCTAGCGCGCCCCTGTTTTCGCGGGCATATATTTTGGGGGACGGACCTGGGCTCGCATGCACGCCAGAGTTGTATGCGTCTGCACATCAGGCAGGGGGATAACTATGCCAATCGATCGACCAGCTGCAAGGTCGACCAGGCCAGGCAATGAATTCCGTTTTATCACCCGCAGCAGTGCAAGACGTTTTTCAAGATTTTTCTTCTTCGCCAAGATACCAGCCGTTTCTTGGTCGAATGATGCTGCTCGTTCGGACATGAATCAAGCAGCGATGGTTCACGCTGACCTGAATTCGGCGTATCCGATGCCCCAATGTGGAAAGGGGCTCGCATTGGACACGGCGACTAAAGGTTGTAAATAACGAATTATTTCTCAATCTTATGGAATTGTAATGTATAAATTGAAATCTGTCACCATCATTTTAGGCGCCATGCTCGGTATGGTTTTACATGGCGAGGCGAACGCATGGAGATCGCGGACCCCGGCGCCAGCGCCGACGACAACGACTACCACTACTACTGCAGTCAGTTACGCCAACCAGCAAATGTACGGCATAACCATTGACGACATATCGGGATTGACTGCCACCACCGCCGCCCTGTCCCAACTGTCGAAAAAGCCGACCACTCGCATTGTGTTCGACGAATGGCAGCCTGCATCCGGCTACCGCAACGCGGCTGTAGCGATCAACAAAGTCAGTTATGTGATGGGTGAGATCCTTGACTCGTCGGCGATGGATCAATACACGGTCCAGCAATACCTGAACCGCACAAGCGAATACATGGCAGCCCTTGGCGACGTGGTGAACATCTGGGAAATCGGTAACGAAATCAATGGTGAGTGGCTAGGCAAAAACGCCGATGTGGTCGCCAAGATGACCGGTGCTTACGATCTGGCCAAAGGGCAAGGCAAGACTGCCGCTCTGACGCTGTACTACAACCAGGACTGCTGGTCCAATCCAGCGAACGAGATGTTCACCTGGGCGAATGCGAATATTCCGGCGCGCATGAAAACCGGGCTTGACTACGTGCTGGTCAGCTACTACGAAGAGGACTGCAACGGCCTGGTTCCTGATTGGAATGCCGTGTTCACGAAGCTGTCGGCCATGTTCCCGAACTCCAAGGTCGGGTTTGGCGAAACCGGCACCACCACCACCAACAAGGCAGCCTACCTGACGCGCTACTACACCTTGAAACCACCTGTGAAAAACTATATCGGCGGCTATTTCTGGTGGTATGGCAAAGAAGACTTGGTGCCGTCCACACAACCGCTGTGGTCGACATTCAATAACGTATTGTCGGGCAGTTAAGAACAATCCGCTCTTGCTGCCTTGAAGGACTATCTCAGGCGCGTTCGTTTCAGCGCTCCTGACCAATAATGGCTTCCACAACTTCCATTCCTGGTTGAGGGCACTGACTTGGGTAGTCCTTCATAGCATCTGCGGCAAGGGGCTGAGGCTCAGTCGAATGCCCCTAGCGGCATTCGACTGAGCCTCAGCCCCCATTTTCTGCAGCATTTTCAGGACCGGCCAGCTCATTCACCAGGTCGCGATTCAGGTAATGCGGGCCATCGAACAAGTAAACGGAAAAACCGTCATAGACGGCAAGTTGCGGCTTGAGTTCTGCGGCTGTGGCCGGGCGGAATCCTCCTCCCTGGCGGGGTCGAAACGCTTCGGCGATGATACGTACCCGCTGTTTTCCAAAACGAGCAGCCAGCACGTCTGCATAATGCCGGGCCACGCTTGCCTCGCGCGCGTGGATGCCGACGCCATCCTGAAAGAAAATGCCGACGTCTGGGGGCAGCCAGGAAGCAAGCCATTGCGACAACGTATCGGCGCCGACATTGGCGCTGTCATACACGCTGATCCACAGTGGCCGCGGCAAAGCCGCCAGCAGCGGGCCAAGGCGAGCTGCATCGGACCAGCTCGAATCGACCTCCAGCGGAAAGAACCAACCCGCCACATGCAGCGGCGTCGGCAACGCGGCAAGCTTGCGCGACTCTTCAATGAGCGCGGCAACATTTGCGCGAGCCGCCGTTTCGTCGAACCTGCCTGCCAATCCGACAATCACTTTGTTCGCCCAAGGTTCCGCTGCAATCCGTTGCCAATCAGGAAATCTCGCAGCAGCGCGGCCCTCGGCGCCTGGCAGGTAGTTGACGCCATCCACGGCGGTCCATTGGATGAGCAGCTCATGCGCACCTAGCTTTTCCCAGTTTCCCATTGGATGCAGCGTCTGGTCATCGAGCTGCCACACGATTCCTCGCACCCGCGTCGGCGGAGATTGCTTGAACCTGGCTTGCAGCGGGTCCTGCTGGCAACCGCAGAGCGTTGCCACCACAAGCATGCCTAATATGCGGCGCCGATTGAACCTGCGCAAATTCACCCTCGACTTCACATTGCAAATGGCGAGGTGCATCTTCATGGTTCGCTTCCTTGATCAGGGGCGCCGGCGCATCGCTTGCTCAATACGAGGCGCTGAGCCGGATGAACCAGCCTTCGGCCCGCTTGTCGCCGGCAATGCGCCAGCGGTACTGCAGCGACAGGTCGAAATAGGAGCGCGGCGCGTTATAGTAATCCTGCCGGAACCAGTAACGCATATTGGTTCCGATGCCGCCTCCGATTGCTTTTTTGTCGTGCTCAATGAGGCCGGAATCATAGTCCGCCCCCATCACGAGGTGCGGAAACAGGACCAGGGTCGATCCGCTTTCGCCAAGCCGATAACTACGCCCCAATTGCCCCTCAAGGGTGGCATAACTTTGCGGATGCTGGAAGTAATGCCCAGCTTCAGCATACACATGCGTGCTCAGCCAGCTGGTTTGCTCCGCGTGCAAATCCAGTCCGGCATCCGAAGAGAAGCCAGCCCGGGCAAGCCAGTCGCCGCTGGTAGCGTCCCCCAATGGCACCAGGCGCTCGAGCGCCAGTATGGCGTTGACCTCGCTGAACGGTTTCACGCGTGCGCCAAGCGCAGCCTGGGCGGTGGCAGATCCGGTCGGGACCCCCGATCCACCGCTTAATGTTTCATTGACCCGGCCATAGATCTCCACCAGCGCCCCATTCTGCAATCCAAACGGGCGCCAGTATACTTCCGCGGCGATGTCCTTGCCGTCGATCGTGCCGCCACGCGGCACCCCGATGCCGGCCGCGGCAACGCCTCTATCGCTCAGTGTTGCCCGCATCCCCCAGCGGCGCTCCAGATCAGCGGCTTCGCGTCGCACATCGTAGACCTGCTGCGCATCCAGCGTAAGACGGCCTGCCTGCGCCGCGTCGACGGTCCGGTTGAGGTACCCGATCGCCTGCTCATTGCGACCCTGGCGCGCGGCGGTGTAGGCTGCATCGTGGCGGGCGGCATCGGTGAGCGTGCCCTGCGCCTCGGCACGGTTGAACAGCTCGAGCGCATCCTGGTTATCTCCCGCCTGGAGGGCGAGATAGGCTAACTCAAGTTCGGATCCTTTCTCTGGAGAGCTGGCCGCCGTTGCCAGGCGCGCGCGCGCGTCTTCTTTCCGGCCAAGCCCGATCAGTGCCGCGATCTCGGTCCTGGTGGTTTTGTCCGGCGCGCTCAGCACGGCAGCATAATCAGCCTGGGCAGCATCCGGATTTCCGCGGCGTTTTCGTATATCGGCGCGCGCCAGCAGCATGTCGGCATCGTTTCCGAAGTCCGCCAAGGCAGCATTTGCAGCCTGTTCTGCCTCGGCCAGCGCTCCCTGCGCGCTCAGCGCTTGCACCTGCAAGCGGCGATAGCTAAGGTCGCGAGGAGACAATTGGGCCGCTTCGCCGGCCTTGCTGCTCGCTAGAGCGTAGTTCTTGTCGGCGAACGCGCGATATGCCTGGTCGGCAAGCAGGAATCCCGGATCCGCAGACGTTGCACCGGGATTGATGTCGCATGCCGAGACCAAGTCAGGTCCGGACGTGCAGCTGACAAGCGGGAAGCTGAACGCCAGGGCGGCGTGGCTTGTGCCGGACCGGCCGCGCATGATTGTCGCCAGCGCACGCCGCGCTGCCGCTTCCTTGTCCTCCCTGCCCTGCAGAGGTTCGAGCAGGCGCAGCGCCCGCTGTGGATCGCCATTGGCCAACGCGGCGTCGGCAGCCACCAGCCGGATGCCTCGCTGCGCAGCGGGGCCGGCCTTCGACAGCGCTTGATCGAAGTCTGTTTGCGCAGATTCGACAGCACCGCGTTGCTGGCGTATTGCACCGCGCAGCAGCAGCGCTTCGCTCGATGACGTGTCTGGCTTGATCATGTCGGAGGCAGCTTGCTCCGCTTGCTCAAGCTCCCCGGCCGCGACCAGCGCATTGATCAGGGCGATGTGAAATGCCGGCACGGCGGGCAGATAATCCACCGCCTTGCGCGCCAGCTCTACCGCCTGCGCGAAGTCACGGCGCTCCAGGGCCTGATAAGAAGCCGCGGAAGCGTTGAAGGCAAGCTGCGCCTGCATCGTGCGACGCGCCAGCTCAGCCTTTTGCAGGAGGTCGCGCAGACGCGCGACATCCGGCCGCAAGCGGACCGCCTCGCGCGCCTTTGCCGCCGCGACATCATAATCTCCTTGCGCAAAAGCCTTGTAGGCTTCATCGGCAACTCGATATGCCTGGCCGCTAAGCGGCCGCTCTGCGGCGCCGGCGCCGGTGGCTACAAGCAAGGTGACGGCAGCAAGACTGCTGCCCAGGAAATGCAGCGAAACCGAGTATTTTCTCATGCCACTCCCAATGCTAATCTGAGCAGAGCCATTTGCTGCTGCACAGTTTCTTCGATAACCTCGCGCGACACCAGCCCGCGACCGACGAGATAGTCGCCAATGCGTCCATGCTGCGGAGAGATATAGTGCTGCATCGCCTGCTCCAGCGTTTCCCGCGTGATTTTTCCATTATGGATCAGCAGTTCGCCAAGAAGCGACGCACCTTTAAATTCTCTTTTGATGGATTTTGCATTCATTTCTGCCATGGCCAGGCGCAATCCGGAGACTATTTCGCTGTCCCGCGCAATATGCTGCACGGGCTGCGTGCCAAAGGCTGAGGCAAGCTCCCTGAGCGCATCTTCGGCAAGTGGCTTGCCGACTGCGACAATCGGCTTGCCATTGGCGTCCTGCCCGATCGGCATCGCGCCCAACCGTACACACATATCAAGCGATACCGGGGCGGGCAAGGAGGCCGCGATCCTGATTTCGGCGCGCGACAGGTCGGACTGGAAGGCGATTGCTTCCGCCAGGGTTTCTTCGTCGATATAACCGCGGGCCACTAATATGTGCCCAAGGGGAAGGTGCATCTCCGCATGTTCCTGCAACCCCTTTTTCATGTCCTCCTCGGTGATTGCCTGCCAGGAAACCAGCAGTTCACCGAGGCGTTGGCGCGTGCGCATGAGACGGTCGTCGGAGGGGAAGTCGTGCATGGTCTTGTCCCATGCCAGGCGCTTCCCGAACAGCAGGTGCGCCAGGAACAATTTCCAGGCCCGAGCCACTGCCACGAAGTTAATAAAATTGGCAACCACCATGCGCGGCGCGGAAAGCAATCCATGTACGGGCCCGTACAAGCGACTGACGAAATAGGCGCGTTGGGAGGCGCGCAACGCCAGTGCGGCCAGGTTGGCGTAAAGCACGTAGTGGAGCCATGTTTGCGATTGCAGCACCGACCCGGAGGCGAGTTTCCAGAATCCGAAATGGTCGGCGATCCAGAACGGCATGAATTGCAACAGCAGCAGATAGGCAGGAACGCTGACGAGGGCGGTGACGATGCCCTTGCGGTCCCGAAACAACAGGTATTTGTTTGCAAGCGAGCCGCTCCAGCCGATCTGCGCCCATCCTTGCAGGCTGATGCCCAATACCCATCGCGTTTTTTGCCGGTAGGCCGTCTTGAAGTGGTCGGGAAAATACTCGCGCACGCATAGCGGCATCTTGAGCGTGACCTGGCGCTCTTTTCCGAAACCGAACCATGTTTTGCGATTGACCGAAAAATGGACGGGGAAACGGGCAAATATGGATGTCATCCCGATGCTCGCCAGACGTGCGCCAATGTCATAGTCTTCAGTCAGGGTGTCCGTGTTGAAAGGCTGGTTTTGATTGTCGCTGGCCAGCGCCTGCAGGGCGCGCCGAGAAAAACAGGTCCCGACGCCCGCCGAAGGCACCATGCCGCTGATGCTTTCCCTGACAACGATGTCCTTGGCATGGGACTCCGCGAACTCATCCATATAGGTTCCCGCCACCAATTCGGACCATTTGCGTTCGAGCGACATCACAGGAAGCTGGATCATGTCCTTGCGCGGCAGCAGGTAATTGAAGAATTTGAGTTCGAGAGAATGCAGCACATCTTCGCTATCGTGAAGAATGACGCCGGCAAATTGATAACCGCGCTTCTTCTCATGCAGGAAAATCGCGTTGATGATCCAATTCAGGCAATCCGCCTTGCAGGTAGGACCCGCATGGGGCACTTCGACCCGATGCAATTGCTTGTAGCGACGACGCATCCGCTCCACCTCTGCAATGGTGTGCGCATCGTTGACATAGGTTCCAACGAAAATCACATAGTTGCGGTAGTTGAGAACCGTCACCATGTTTTCGATCATTTGGGCGATCACGTCATACTCTAGCCACGCCGGCACCATGATCGCAAGCGGCTGCTCGGCGTGTTGCTCCAGTTGCTGTTCCGTGACCGGCCGATAGGTGCGCGTTCTGGTCAGCTGACGGTAAGCCTGGCGGATCCAGTACCAGGCATCGACAAACAGGTCGTCAGCCGCCGACACCAGAAACAATACCGCGACAACGCAGGTGGTAAGTTCCAGCAGCGCATAGTAATCGGCAAGGAAATGTAGCCAGTAGGTTGTCATGATGCCCGGAAAAATCAATGCAAGAAGACTTTACAATCGAACGAAATCCCAGGACATGTAAACTAGATGACTACGGGATCCTCTTGACCATCTGCTGCGACCTGATGCGATACCTCCGGCTTCGCGGCGAATTCCGTTACGGTCCGGTTGAGCAGCGCTGCCACGATGCGCTGCGAGGCGTAGCCGTCTCCGTAGGGATTGTGGTGTTGGGCAAACGACCTCCATGCGGCTTCATCGTCATACAGCCGGTGGACAGCCGTAACGATGCGCTCCACCTCGGTGCCCACCAGTTCGACCGTGCCTGCGAGAACCGCCTCCGGCCTTTCGGTGACGTCGCGCATCACCAGCACCGGCTTGCCCAGGGACGGCGCTTCTTCCTGGACGCCGCCGGAGTCAGTGAGAATGACATGCGCGCGCTGCATCAAACGTACGAACGAGAGATAATCCAGCGGCGCAATCAGGTGTACGTTGGACAGATGAGACAGGGCAGCCAACACCGGTTGCTGCACATTGGGATTGAGATGCACCGGATAGACGATGTCAATGTCGGCGCGCGCGGACAGCTCGGCCAGCGCCGTGCAGATATTCTGAAATCCTGGCCCGAAATTTTCCCTCCGGTGGCCGGTAACCAGCAAAATCTTGCGGCCCGATTGGAGGAAGGGGAATTGCGCATCGAGCCCGGCGCGCAATTCGTCGTCAAGCGAAATCCGCGTACTGGAAACCATCAAGGCGTCGATCACCGTATTGCCGGTGATATAGACCTTGCCGGCCAGATTTTCCCTGCATAGATTTTGTTTCGATCCGTCAGTTGGCGCAAACAGCAAGTCGCTGACGACGTCGACCACCCTGCGATTCATCTCTTCAGGCCAGGGCTGTTTCAAATTGCCCGTGCGCAGTCCGGCTTCGACATGCGCAACCGGGATCCCGCGATGGAACGCAGCAACCGCGCCCACCATAGCCGTCGTCGTGTCCCCATGCACCAGCACGCGATCCGGCTTTACTTGCTCTATCAAGGGATCGAGTGACGCGAAAAGACGGGAACTCAGGCCATTCAATGTCTGGTTCGACACCATCAGGTCCAGGTCGAAATCGGTCTGCAATTCGAAAACGTCCAGTACCTGCCGCAGCATGCTGCGGTGTTGCCCGGTGGTGCAGACAAGGGATTCGATTTCTGCTTCTAATGCGAGACTCTTGAGTACCGGCGCCATCTTGATAGCTTCCGGACGGGTGCCGAATATGGAGAGAATTTTCATAAGTCCCCCTTATGAATCAGACATGCAATGCTGCCATTGCCGCGAGAATGACTGTAATTATTTATTTGTTACTCATTGTTACGCTGAAGTCAGTTTATAGGATGAATGTAATTTTTGCCAATAGAATTCTTTCTAACAAGCGTTGCTTGTGCAAATGCTTTGTTTTAACTCAATAAAAACAATTAACGGCCGGCATGATGCGGCTTCCCGGGTCGTGTCGCAGGCACTGCGGATGGGGGCGCAGACGTCGCAGCCGGTATCGCTGGCGCCGCAGGTAGAGCCACTGGCACGTCAGGTGGAGCCGCAGGCAGAAGCACCGGCGCCGCAGGCGGACCCGCTGACGCTGCCTCCAGTTTGTTCTCGGCATGCTCGGGCAAGATTAACCGTTTGAGGATGCCGCCTTCCGACAGCAGCACATAGGTCTTGTGCACTTCCTTGATGCCGGTTCCCGGCTGCACTTCTTTGCCAACCCGGACCACTTGCGCTGGCTGGCCCTCTGCGCTCAGGATAGCCACGCTTTCCGCAGCATTTTGCGCTACTACCACTCCCGTCAGCCGGTAGTTGCTGGCAGCCACGCTTTCATGGCCGCCAAACAATCCGGCCGCTTGAGAAATATCAATCTGTGGCGCTTCTGCTTGCGGCGGCGGTGCCTCTGCACGTAGCGGCGGCTTGAGCAACGTCATGCCCCAGTACGCGGCGCAGGCACATAGCAGCATGAACAAAACCAGGCTGACGAGCGCTGGCATGCGCGCGCTATGGCGGCGCATATTTTTGCCGATAATTCTTTTTAAATAGCCGCCCATGTTCCTGTTGCTCCCTGGTCCACAGCATCGCGCCATGGTTGGATTCGCGCATGATCAATGACATGGTGCCGCTTGCCGCCCGGCACATGCGGACCTTGCCATTGCCCCAGAAGAGCTGGCGGGAAACGCCACCGGTTCCGGATTGACGGTTGCCGAGATCTCCTTGTTGCCGGGCAAGCGCCTCGAAAAAATCGGCCACGGCGACGGCCAGATCCAGCGGCAAATGCAAGCTGCCGGCAGGCGCTTGAAGATCGCCATTTCATCCAGGCCGACAACGCCGTCGATACTCGAATTAGTCAGCTTGCAGCGCGATAGTGCATCGGCGATATTGCCGGCTTTTATATTTTCAGCGCCTGCATCGAGGTCGCAATATCCCGGCGGGCTGCGAGAATCCGTGCATCATCGGTGCCTCCATCAACTTGGAAACAATCAGCGCAGCCAAGTATCTCCATAAGCGCCACTGCCAACCACGATTTCGACCAGTGCAAAGCCACATTGCGTGACAGCCGCGCAGCGATGTTGGACAGCGGGAATATTGCATCACTCAATTGCTTCCCGATTAAAAATGGCGCCGTATATTTTCCAGTTGCCATTCTATTTTTATGCAGCAACAAGCCTGCTTGCCCTTCATCGATTTGTGGAATTCTGGTGCGCAGGTGTTGTCGTCATGACGAGCATACTCCAAATTTTATTTCAGAGAAAAGCAGGTTTATTACCCGCGGAAAACAATAATTCAGACGACATTTTTTTGCGCAAGATGTCGCATCGAGCCCTAGTTAAAATGGCACTTTCGTCTATACTTTAAGCTAACATTCCACGGTACGAAAACGGCCATTCTCATGAGAAAGAATTGGCGCGTTTTCTATTTCATTCCGAGATTGCATCGTAGAAAGACGGATCATGATTGCTGTCAAGAAAACTCTCGGATGCAGGTCGATTGCCCCCCTTCCTCGTCATTTTCTCCGCACTGTTTTGACGCGCACGAAATCAAACAGCAACGTCATGCGAGACGGTCAGCAATATCCCACATTCAAAGTTTGCATTGCTAGTTCCCGGATGCGATATCCCAGCCCGACTTAACGAGAAGGCTGGCGCTGAAGTACTCATCTTCAATGGGAGAAATCATGAAAGCTACAGGTAAAACGCCGTTGCGCATTTTCATGGCGGGCATCGGCGCGGCAATTGGTTTTGCTGCCTCCGCCAATGCGGGCAATGTCGACATCCCCCCTCCTCCGAAACCCGTTTTTGACACGGTGGTCACGCCGGGCCAGGTGCCCGGAAAAGACATCCAGCACGGCCATCATCACAAGGGCGACGTCAAGAAGAATAAATCCAGCGATGATGAAGAGCGTAAACAAACCGGAAAAGCAGGTGGCCAATCATGAAAAAGATTGCAGCTATTTTCGTACTGATCGCCGAGCTGTTTTTGCTTAACCCGTCGCCAGCAACGGCGCAAATCCTGACCACACCGATAAAAGTATTGATTGTGTACGATGCCCCTTCCCCTGATCAGTATGAGAAGCTGGGATTTGCCTACGCCATCATGCTGCGTAATCTGATTGGACATTTCAACAGTGCCGTCGACCTGGTGCCGATACAAAACTATACCGCCGGCAAAGTGGAGTCCTATCAGGCCACTTTCTATCTGGGGTCGTACTATAACAATCCGATTCCGGCGGCATTTCTTAACGACGTCAATGCCACGCAGAAAACCGTCGTCTGGTTCAAATACAACCTGTGGCAGTTCGCATGGAACACGGCCTACAATTTCAATACCCATTACGGATTCAGCTTTGTCGGCTTGCAGGGATTGAATGCGCCGCCCAGTTCGAGCAACCCGACGCCGGGTTTCTTCGACACCGTCTCCTACAAGGGTCAGTCGATGGTGAAGTACTATGCCTACGATGCTCCGAGCAACACTGTCAACGCCGATCCCGACGTCGGCATCACGCAGGTCATCGATACCGCCAAGGCACAGACGCTGGTAACGATTACAAACAGCAAGACGTCCGCGCAGGCGCCGTATATTATCCGCTCCGGCAATTTCTGGTATTTCGCTGACATGCCACTGTCATACATCGGCCCACGCGACCGCTATCTGGTCCTGTGCGATATATTGCACGACATCCTCGGTGACAATCAACCGGTAAGCCATAAAGCTCTGGTACGGCTGGAAGATGTCGATGCATTGGTCAATTTCGGCACAATGAAAACACTGTCGGACTATTTGTTCAGCAAACGCATTCCATTTTCGATTGCGACTATTCCACACTATTTGGACCCTTTGGGCGTGTACAACGGCGGGGTTCGAGAAGAAGTACCGTTGTCGCAGGCCGGGACTCTCAAGACATCGTTGAATTACGCGCTAGCGCGAGGCGGGAAAATTCTGATGCATGGTTATACGCATCAATACGATTCAATGCGGAATAAAAATACAGGCGTCAGCGCCGATGATTTTGAATTCTGGAATGCCGTGGCAAATACCCCGGTGGCCGAAGACGCGGTCACTTCCGGCATCATCCCGCTATTCTCGCCATGGGCATTGGGACGTCTCCTGGCTGGGCTGGCAGAATTCAAGAATAACGGTTACGCCAAACCATTTGCCTGGGAGACTCCGCATTATCAGGCATCGCCGCTGAGCACGAAGGCTGTGCCGCTAGCATTTAACACAACCTATCAGCGCGCTGTCTATTACACCTCCGACATCCCTAATTTTACGGCGGCCGTGGGTAAGGATTTTTCAGTTGGACAGTTCTTCCCCTACGTCATCAAACAAGACTACTACGGCCAGTGGAACGTGCCGGAAAATCTGGGGAATGTCGAATACAATATCAGCGCCATCGATCCGTTTTCAAATGTTGTCTACACTTGGCAGGATATTTGTCTTAATGCCCAATATGCCACGGTGGTAAGAGATGGATTCGCATCTTTCTTCTTTCACCCGTTCTGGCTGGAGTCGTCGCTCGCGCCGTTGGTTACGACCGGATTCAGCGACTTCAAAAACATAATTCAGTGCATTACGACATTGGGCTACACCTGGACTGACGCCAGTACAGTCGCACATCCGTAAGCCATGCATCCGCCTGCCAAAGGAGTCGGTTCCTTTCGCAGGCGGGACATTTCAGCTTTCTCATCAAAAAACAGGGAATCTTGGACGCCTGCTCGAGCAGGCTCCAGACATGCTGGTCGAAGAGCTTGACGCCGGCATCCTTCACAGCTTCGGTGGACAGGAGGAGCATGTGTCCCGAGATTGAAGAAACGATCTTCATTCTTCTTTTCAAAGTACCGGGTGCCCTGTTGATCTTTACGACATCGGAACATATTGACTGCGGCAATGATGGCCGCAGCTTCCCTAAACACTCTCCTGCGCAACAAGCCAGGGTAACAAACGGCTTGGATAACGGACAACAGGCGCAAAAGAGATAAAATGGCGGCTTATTTGTAACGGAGCACATTTTCATGAAATGGGCAGTAGTCAGTATTTTCCTTTTATCGGTGTTGTACGTGCATTTCCGCGGCAAGGCGCGCCTGCCGTTTTTCCGGCAGCTGTTCGACCATTCGTCGATCATGGCCCCGCTCAACATCTTCATGTACATGTTTTCCAAGGTGCCGACCAACACGCCCTACCTGCCGACCAGCACCTTCGCCGACCTGAAGATCCTGGAAGACAACTGGGAAACCATACGCGATGAAGCCAAAGGCTTGATCGGCCTGGAAAAGATTCGCGCCGCGGAAAAGAACGACGACGCCGGCTTCAATTCCTTCTTCAAGGCCGGCTGGAAACGCTTCTACCTGAAATGGTACGACGCCAGCCATCCTTCGGCCGAACAATTCTGCCCCAAGACCGTGGCCCTGCTGCGCAGCACACCGAGCGTCAAGGCCGCGATGTTTGCCGAACTTGCGCCCGGCGGCACCCTCAATCCGCACCGCGACCCGTTCGCCGGTTCGCTGCGCTACCACCTGGGCCTGGTCACGCCCAACGACGACCGCTGCTTCATCGAAGTCAACCAGCAGCGCTACAGCTGGCGCGACGGCCAGGGCGTGGTGTTCGATGAAACATTCATCCACTGGGCGCACAACGGCTGCGACAGCAACCGCATCATCATCTTCTGCGACATCGAACGGCCGATGCGCTACCGCTGGGCGCAGGCAATCAACCGCTGGCTCGGCCGCCACATGATGAGCGCCGCCGCGTCGCCCAATGAAACCGGCGACGAAACCGGCGGCATCAACAAGCTGTTCCGCTTCGTCTGGGCCGCCGGCCAATACCGGCGCGCGCTGAAAAAGTTCAGCAAGCCGCTGTACATGTGCATCAAGTTCGGCCTGATCATCGGCGTGGTGCTGGCCATCATTTATCTTTGAACCGCTGGCCCGGCAGCATTTGGCCAAGCCGCCTCCGGGCGGCTTTTTTACACCTGGCATATAGCCCGCAAATGTTGTGTTGCAGTAACAATATTTGGCTTTCACAGGTAGACTACAGGTCCTACTTTGCACAAGGAAAACCCATGATGACTCGTTCGCTTATCGCCACCGCCGTTCTATCGCTTGCCGCCTGCGCCACCGGCCCGTCGATCGCACAAGACAGGGGCAGCGACGGACTGGCCGAATCGAATGCACAAAACCGCCCGGTCAAGGTGATGATCATCACCATGTTCGGTCCCGAGGGCCAAGCCTGGCTGGACCGCCTCGGCCCGTGGAAAACCGTCGCGGTGCCGGGCCTGTCGCCAGACTATCCGAACGTTAACTGCAACAAGCAGGATGTCTGCGTAATCACCACCGGCATGGGCTACGCCAATGCCTCGGCGTCGATCATGGCGCTGACGTTTTCACAGCGCTTCGACTTGCGCCATACCTATTTCCTGATCTCCGGCATCGCCGGCGTCGATCCGGCGCGCGGTACTGTCGGTTCGGCAGCCTGGGCCAAGTACCTGGTCGATTTCGGCATCCAGTGGGAACTCGATGCGCGCGAAATCCCGGCCGGCTGGAAAACCGGTTATCTCGGCATCAACACCAAGAGCCCGACCGAAAAACCGCCGCTCGACTACCGCAACGAAGTATTCCAGCTGAATCCGAAACTGGCCGACGCCGCGTTTGCGCTGTCGCGCAATGTAGTGCTGGCCGACAGCGCGCAGGCGCAGGTAGCACGCTCCAAGTTCGGTTACGCTCCGGCCAACCAGCCGCCGACGGTAGTCCAGTGCGACATCGCTTCCGGCAACACCTGGTGGTCAGGCACGCTGCTGGGCGAACGCGCGCGCGAATGGACCAAGATCCTCACCGACAACAAGGGTGTGTATTGCATGACAGCGCAGGAAGACAATGCAACCTTTGAAGCATTGAAGCGCGCATCGAGCATCAAGCGGGTGGACCTGAACCGCGTGGCGGCTCTGCGCACCGGGTCGGATTTCGACCGGCCTTACCAGGGGCAGACCAGCGCCGACAACCTGCTCAACTATGCGGACCAGGGCGGCTTCGTGCCAGCCACCGAGAACCTGTACCGTGCCGGGAATCCGCTGGTGCAGGATATCGTGACGCACTGGGGTGAGTGGCGGGATGGGGTGCCGCACCGGTAAGCATTTCTGCGCAGATCCCAAGCCGCCTTGTTTGGCGGCTTTTTTTACGCCTGGAGATTTTTCTCCATGCTATCGAGCCCGCACGCAATTCCGCAGCTGTTTTTCAGACTTTTGCCTCTATCGCGAAAGCCGGCTTTTCATGACATTTAAGTACTCGAAGTCCTCTCAATTCCAACTACTTAACATGAATCGTTGTTACACAAAAATACACAAAATTATTATTGAATTGTGTAATTTTGTGTATGATAATATGAACAGCACAAACATCATCAAGCAATTGAAAACTACCGGCTGGAAACATGTTTCCACACGCGGAAGCCACCACAAATACCGCCACCCGATTAGCGGCAAGTCGGTAATTGTTCCGCATCCGAAGAAAGACCTTCCGCTGGGAACAGCCGAGAGCATCCTGAAACACGCTGGACTGAAATGAGGACGAAATGTTATATCCGCTTTATGTATGGAAGGATAGCGATAGCGCTTATGGCGCCCGCTTCCCCGATCTGCCCGGCGTATTTACCGCCGCCGACGAATTGAATGATCTTCCGGCAATGGCGCAGGAAGCTGCTGCGACCATGTACGAGGGTGAAGCGCATATCCCCGAGGCGTCATCCATCGAGGAATGGAAGGATGCGGCGGATTACGCCGGCGGTTTCTGGATGCTGGTCGATATCGACCGTTCGAAAATCAACACCAAGCCCGTACGGCTCAACATTTCGCTGCCGGAAAACCTCTTGCGGGAGATCGATGCTTTCGCCAAGTCGCATCAACTGACCCGATCGGGATTCCTGGCCCAGGCCGCGCTGAAGGCAATGGCTCAATAAGTTCCGCAGGTAGTTACCTCCCCCGGCGGCGTCCTCGTGACATCAATCCATTCGGACTGCATAGCCAAGGCTCGAAACCGAAATGTAGACGAAACAGCAATCTTATTTAGTATCGAAGACCGAAGATATCGTCAAAAATATGGTTTAAAATTGCCTTTCGGAATTATTTTCCATCGATTCCCGATGTGCCGCGGACCACTGAGGTCTATCCGACAGTTCCGCATTTAGGCCACACATTCCACTTGATGGACTTCCAGTTTCACTCCGCTCTCCAGCGGGGCCAGCAGCGTCAACCGGGCTTCACTTTTAAACTAAGGGGCAAAACCATGGCAATCGACGTATATCTGCAAATTGACGGCATCAAAGGGGAATCCACCGACGACATCCATAAAGACTGGATCGAGTGCAAATCGGTGCAGTGGGAAGTGCTGCAGCCGAAATCGGCCACCGCATCCACCGGCGGCGGCCATACGGCCGAGCGTTGCGAGCACAAGGATATCGTGATCACCAAGCTGGCTGACCTGGCTTCGCCGCTGCTGCTGCAAAACTGCTCGTCGGGCAAGACCATCCCGAAGGCCAAGTTCGAATTCCTGCGTGCCGACGGCAAGGGCGAACGCATCCGCTATTTCGAGATCGAGCTGGAAAACCTGCTGATTTCCGACGTCGCGCCATCCGTCACGGAAGGCAGCGTGCTGACTGAAACCGTCAGCCTCAAGTATTCCAAGGTCAAATGGAAATACACCCAGCAAAAAATCGCCGGCGGTTCGGGCGGCAATACGTCGGGCGGCTGGGATCTGTCGACCAACAAGGTTGCTTGATACGACGCTGCACAAGAAAAAAGAGCCGTGGCGATCACGGCTCTTTTTTTATCCCCAGCATTCCTGTCAGCCGCGCGCCGGCAATATCTTGCCGCTGACCGTGCCGAAACCGACGCGATAGCCATCGCCCTGGCACCAGCCGGTCATCCCCACCTCATCGCCATCCTGGATAAAACTGCGCTGGCTGCCGTCTGCCAATGCCAGCGGATTCTTGCCGTTCCAGGTCAGTTCCAGCAGGCTGCCGAACGATTCCGGCGTGCTGCCGCTGATGGTGCCTGAGCCCATCAGGTCGCCGATGCGGGTGTTGCAGCCGGAAACCGTGTGGTGCGCCAGCTGCTGCACCATGGTCCAGTACATCGCTTTGAAATTGGTGCGGCAGATGGTTTGCGCCGCCGCGGCTGCGCCCGGCTTGAGCGAAACTTCCAGCGCGATATCGTAGCCGTTCTTGCCGCTCTGCTGCAGGTACGGCAGCGGCTCCGGCTGCTGTGCCGGGCTGGCGACGCGGAATGGTTCCAGCGCATCCATCGTGACCACCCACGGTGAAATCGACGTCGCGAACGACTTGCTGTTGAACGGGCCGAGCGGCACATATTCCCATTGCTGCAGGTCGCGCGCGCTCCAGTCGTTGAGCAAGACCATGCCGAATATATGCTGTTCCGCATCGGCGATGTCGATGGGTTCCCCGAGCGCGTTCGGCTGGCCGATGATGAAGCCGGTTTCCAGTTCGAAATCGAGCTTGCGGCAGGCGCCGAAGATGGGCGCGTCGGCATCGGGCAATTTCAGCTGACCCATCGGCCGCCGCAGCGGCGTACCGCTGACCACTACCGAGCTGGCGCGGCCGTTGTAGCCGATCGGGATGTGCAGCCAGTTGGGCAACAGCGCATTGGCCGGATCGCGGAACATGGAGCCGACGTTGGTCGCATGTTCCTTGGACGAATAAAAATCGGTGTAGCCAGGAATGTCCAGCGGCAGGTGCATCGTTGCCTGCTCTTGGGCAACCAACGCCTTGGCGCGCAGGGCCTGGTTGTCGCGCAGTTGCAGGTTGTCTTCGCGCAGCAGCTCGCTGACCGCGGCCCGGGTGCTGCGCCAGCTTGCGCGGCCCAGCGCGATGAATGGATTCAGGGCGGCCTGGCGGAACACGTCGGCGCCGGCGCTCAGCAAACCCGCTTCGGCCAGCACAGCCAGGTCGACGATCTGGTCGCCGATCGCTACGCCTACTCTCGGCGCCGGATTGGCGGCGTTGCTGAAAATGCCGAACGGCAGGTTCTGGATAGGAAAATGCGATTCAGGCGCAACCGGGATAAATGATTTCAGTGCAGGATCGTTGGTTTGCATCATGTCTTTTCTCTCAGGGTTGACCGGTGAAATGCTTTTGCAGGCCGTGCCAGCATTGCAGGTAGTCTTTCTGCAGCAGCGGCGTCGCCAGTGCATAGGGCGTAGGGTGGATCACGTAGCGGCTTTCAAACATGAAGGCCATTGTATTGTCGATGCGGTGCGGCGCCAATGCCGCGCTGGATGCCTTGTCGAAAGTGGCGGCGTCCGGGCCGTGGCCGCTCATGCAGTTGTGCAGGCTGCCGCCGCCGGGCGTGAAGCCGTCGGCCTTGGCGTCGTAGGCGCCGTGGATCAGGCCCATGTATTCACTCATGACGTTGCGGTGGAACCATGGCGGACGGAACGTGTGCTCGGCCACCATCCAGCGCGGCGGGAAAATCACGAAATCGACATTGGCGGTGCCGTGCGTATCCGAGGGTGAAGTCAGCACCGTGAAGATCGACGGATCGGGATGATCGTAGCTGACCGTGTTGATGGTGTTGAACAGGCCCAGGTCGTATTTGTACGGCACGTAGTTGCCATGCCAGGCCACCACGTCCAGCGGCGAATGGTCGATGCGCGCAGCCCACAGCCGGCCGCCGAATTTAGCCAGCAGCTGGAATTCGCCTTCGCGGTCTTCATAGGCGGCTACCGGCGCCTGGAAATCGCGCGCGTTGGCCAGGCCGTTGGAGCCGATCGGCCCCAGTTCCGGCAGCTGGAAAGCGGCGCCGTAATTTTCGCAGATATAGCCGCGCGCGCTGCCGTCCGGCAGTTCGATGCGGAAGCGCATGCCGCGCGGAATCACCACGATTTCGCCTGGCTTGACTTCCAGCACGCCGAGTTCGGTGCGGGCCAGCAAGCGTCCTTGTTGCGGAACGATCAGCAGTTCGCCGTCGGCATCGTAAAAGAAACGGTCGTGCATGGAGCGGTTTGCCGCATACAGATGGATCGCCACGCCGGCCTGGGCGGCAGCATCGCCGTTGCCTGCGAAGGTGACGATGCCGTCGATGAAATCGACGGCCTGGCCGTCGGCCGGCATCGGCAGCGGATTCCAGCGCAGCTGGTCGGGCGGCGTATCGGACTGGGTAAAAGGGCCGCTGGCCAGCAGAGGCTGCTGGATTTTTTCAAAGGCGTGGTGCATCGCGCCCGGGCGGATGCGGTACAGCCAGGAGCGCCGGTTGTGCGCGCGCGGCGCAGTGAACGCGGTGCCGGACAGCTGCTCCGCATACAGGCCGTAAGGCGCTTTCTGCGGCGAGTTCTGGGTTGCGGGCAAGGCGCCGGGCAAGGCTTCGCTGGCGAAGTCGTTGCAAAATCCGGACTGGTAATGGAGCTGACTGCGGAGCGCGTTTTCCATGGGTTTCATCCTTGGTTCAAGTTCTGATCTTAATGCGCAACGACGGCTTGCGCTTTGCTGCGGCGGGAAGTCTCTTGCATCAGCACCAGCATCGCGGCTGACACCAGCGCCGGCACCGCCAGCACGATGAAGATGGTGCTGTTGGGCCAGTTCAGGCGGATCAGCTCACCGCCCAGCACCGGCCCGACGATGGAACCGATGCGGCCGACGCCCAGGCTCCAGCCGATGCCGGTGGAGCGCAAGGTAGTCGGGTAGTAAGTGCCGGCCAGCGCATTGACTGCCGGCTGGCCGCCGACGATGCAGAAGCCGGCGACGAAGATGCTGGCGAACAGGAACAGCAGCGAAATCTCGGGGCGGCCGATCAGGAACACCGCCAGGCCGGCCACCAGGAATACCGGGATCAGCACGCGGCGGAAGCCGGAACGGTCAATCAGCTGGCCCATGATCAGGGTGCCGAGCGTGCCGCCTATCTGCAGGGTGGTCCCGGCCATTACAGCGGTGGCGGTGGACAGGCCGGCGTCCTTGGCGATGGTCGGCAGCCAGTTGGAGAGGAAATACAGGTTGACCAGGTTCATGAAATTGATGATCCACAGCAGGATCGTGACCCTGGCCCTGCCTTCCTGGAACAGCTGCAGCATGGGCGCACCCTTGCCGGCTTTTTCGTTGACCACGTAGCGGGTAGCCTCGCTGATAACGACATCGGGATCGATGCGGCGCAGCCACTTGCCGACCTGCTCCAGTCTTCTTCCACGCAATACCAGGAACTGCATCGACTCCGGCAGCAGGAAAACCATGAGCACGCCGATCACCAGCGGCACGAGGCCGCCGACATGGAATACGGACCGCCAGCCGAAACGCGGGATCAGCGCCGCCGACAGCAAACCTCCCAGCACCGCGCCCAGGGTGAAGCCGCAGGACACCAGCATCATCAGGGTGACGCGCTTGCGCAGCGGGCTGTATTCGCCGGCCAGCGCCATCGCGTTCGGCATGATCGCGCCCAGCCCGAGGCCGGTAATGAAACGCAGGACGATCAGCTGCTCTACCGTGGCGGCCAGCGGCGTGAGCAGCATGCAGGCAGCGAAGAACAAGGTGGCGCAAATGAGCACCGGGCGGCGGCCGATGCGGTCGGCCAGGATGCTGAAGGCAAGCGAACCGAGCAGCATGCCGAACAGGCCGGCGCCGAACACCGGCCCCAGGTTGGCCTTGGCGATGCCCCATTCCTGGATGATGGCGGGCGCCACGTAACCCATGGCCTGGACGTCGAAACCGTCGATGATCAGGCAGATGGCGCACAGGCTGAGCATGACGACCTGGAAGCCGCCGATGCGGCTGCGGTCGATCAAGGCGGGAATGTCTATCGGGCTGCTGTTTGTCGCGACGGCCATGCGTGTCTCCTGAGAAGTTGGCGTCGTATCAATACGATCTGGTTTTTGGCATTATCATCCTTTTTAATATTCAGAAAAATAGGCAATAATTAAAATCATTTTTTAATTAACTTAAATAATATAAAATCGTTATCATGGACAGGCTGGAATCGTTAAGGGTGTTTTGCCAGGTGGTGGAACTGAACAGCTTCAGCCGCGCGGCTGAACAGCTGGAGATGTCGAACGCCACCATCACCAACCATATCGCCGCCCTCGAGCGGCATTTCGGCGTGCGCCTGCTGAACCGCACCACCCGCAAGATCTCGCTGACCGACGACGGCCATAGCTGCTACCAGCGCGCCCAGCGCCTGCTGGGCGACATGAGCGAGCTGGAAGACGGGCTGCAAGGCCGGCGCGTGACGCCGCAAGGCATCTTGCGGGTCGACGTGCCGACCGTGATTGCACGGATCTACCTGGCGCCGGCGCTGGCGCGCTTCAGCGCCATGTATCCGGAGCTGTCGATCCGGCTCAACGTCGGCGACCGCATGGTGGATATGGTGGAAGGCCGCGGCGACGTCTGGATACGCATCGGCGAACTGAAGGATTCCAGCATGGTGGCGCGCCGCATCTACCAGACCCGCAACCTGTGCTGCGCCTCGCCCGCATTCCTGGCGCAGCACGGCACGCCGCAAACTCCGCAGGAACTGCAGGATTTCCGCTGCCTGGCGTTCATTCATCCGAACAGCGGCCAGAACGTGCCCTGGACCTTCAGCAAGGGCAAGCAGGAACTGAGCTGGGCGCCGCCCGGCAATATCGCGATCAACCACGCGGAAACCCTGATCCACGCGGCCGCCAGCGGCGCCGGCATCGTCCAGCTGCTGACGCTGTCGCTCAACCCGCAGGTCCGCGACGGCCTGCTGGCGCCGGTATTGGCGGATTGGTCGACGCCGGGGCCGCCGGTGTCGGTGGTGTATCACCAGAGCCATCAGTTGTCGGCCAAGGTGAGGGTTTTTGTCGATTTTGTTACAGAGCTGTTTGCCGCTATCGATTAGAGTTTCGTACCGTTTTGTTTTTTAGCCAGGAGAGAAGTCATGCATTGGGTCTATCTATTGATCGCCATCGTTGCCGAAGTGATTGCCACCAGCGCCCTGAAAGCCAGCGCCGAGTTCACGCGGCTGGTGCCGTCGATCGTGGTGGTGGCCGGCTACCTGACGGCGTTCTATTTCCTGTCGCTGACCCTGCGCACCTTGCCGGTGGCGATCGTGTATGCGATGTGGTCAGGCATCGGCATTGCGCTGATTGCGCTGGTCGGCTGGCTGTTCCTGAAACAGAGCCTGGATGCCGCGGCCCTGGCTGGCATCGGCCTGATTGTCGCGGGCGTGCTGGTGCTGAATATCTTCTCGAAGTCGGTGTCGCACTAACCCGCACCAAGCCGCGTCAGGCCGGCTTCATGCCTGCCACAGCGGCGCTTCGTCCATCAGCGCGATCTGCTCGCGCAGCTCCAGCACCCGGTCCTGCCAGTAGCGCTGGGTATTGAACCAGGGGAAGGCCACGGCGAAAGCCGGGTCGTCCCAGCGCCGCGCTATCCAGGCCGCGTAATGGATCAGGCGCAAGGTGCGCAGCGCTTCGATCAGGTACAGCTCGCGCGTATCGAAATCGCAGAAATCCTCGTAGCCGGCCAGCAAGCTGCCCATCTGCTGCACCATGTCGCGCCGTTCGCCCGACAGCAGCATCCACAGATCCTGCACCGCCGGCCCCATGCGGCTGTCGTCGAAATCGACGAAATGCGGCCCGGCGTCGGTCCACAGCACATTGCTGCCGTGGCAATCGCCATGCAGGCGCAAGGCGCCGACGCTGCCGGCGCGCTCGAAACAGCGGCGCACGCCTTCCAGGGCCTGGCTCACGGTGCTGCGATAGGCTTCCAGCAGATCCTCCGGCACAAAACCGTTGGCCAGCAGGAAAGCGCTGGGTTCTTCGCCAAAACTGACAATATCCAGCGTCGGCCGGTGCTGGTAGCTGCTGAGTGCGCCGACTGCATGGATGCGGCCGAGGAAACGTCCCAGCCATTCCAGCGTGGCGCTGTCCTCCAGTTCCGGCGCGCGGCCGCCGTGGCGTGGAAACACTGCAAAGCGGAAACCGTCGAACTGATGCAGGGTGCGGCCGTCCACATCGGCCCAGGCGGCGACCACCGGGATTTCCCGCTCCACCAGCTCTTGCACGAAACCATGTTCTTCCAGGATGGCTGCGTCGCTCCAGCGCTGCGGCCGGTAGAACTTGGCCACCAGCGGCGGCCCTTGTTCCATGCCGATCTGGTACACGCGGTTTTCATAGCTGTTGAGCGCCAGCAGGCGGCCGTCGCCGTGCAGGCCGATGCTGTCGAGCGCGTCCAGCACGGTATCGGGGGTCAGGGTAGAGAATGAGACGGGGCTTGGGATAGTCATGTCGGCTATTGTAAGCGCCAGCGGCCCGCTCATCGCATCGATTACACTAATACTCTTGCATCGTTCACCATTGCCGGGAGCAGCTTGTGCCAGCCATCGCCCTCAACCATTACAACCTGCGCGCGCCGCGTGCGCTGCTATTGCAGCTGAAGGAATTCTATTGCGAGGTGATCGGCCTGGAAGCGGGTGCGCGGCCGCCCTTCGACAGTTTCGGATTCTGGCTGTACGCCGGCGACCAGGCCGTGCTGCACCTGAGCGAAGCGCGCGCCGGCGATATCAGGCATACCGATACCGCCACCACCTTCGATCACGTTGCCTTCAGTTGCGTCGATCCGGAAGAAATGGAAGCATGCCTGCAGGCGCATGCGCTGCCCTACCAGGTGGCGTTTGTGCCGTCTGCGCAGCAAAAACAGATTTTCTTGCGCGATCCGGCCGGGAACGGGGTGGAACTGAATTTCGTGCATATAAGCTAAATCGCAAATCGCGCTTGCGGTGCGTTTCTACAGGCAACGTCGTTTTACGATATCGCTTCCTTGCCAGACAGCCCACGTCCCATGCATGCGTTATCGTCAATTATCGCCAGATTGCTGAGCACCGCGCTGCTTTGCTTCTTTCTCGGCCGGCCATCCATTGCAACAGCGGCGACACCTCCCGCAGCGCCGCCGCTGATGCTGGCCAATATTTACCATCCCGGGATAACCCTGGCCGACTATTGGGTCAGCGAAAAACTCGACGGCGTGCGCGGCTACTGGGACGGCGAGAAATTGCTGACGCGCGGCGGCCAGCGGATCAACGCCCCGCCCTGGTTCACCGCCAACTGGCCGAAAACCGCGCTGGACGGCGAACTGTGGGCCGGCCGCCGGCAGTTCAGCCGCGCGGTTTCCACCGTGCGCCGCGAGACGCCAAACGACGCCGCCTGGCGCCGCATGCGCTTCATGGTGTTCGACCTGCCGGCCCACCCCGGCACCTTCGACCAGCGCCTGCCAGCCTTGCAAAACACGCTCGCCAAACTCGCCGTGCCTTGGCTGCAGCCGGTGGAACAATTCAAGCTGGGCGACCACGCGGCCCTGCAGCGCTTGCTGCAGCAGACCGTCAAGCAAGGCGGCGAAGGCTTGATGCTGCACCTGGGCGCTTCGCTTTACCGCACACAACGCAGCGACGACCTGCTCAAGGTCAAAACCCATGAGGATGCCGAAGCTACAGTCATCGGCCATCTGCCGGGCAAGGGAAAATACCAGGGCATGCTGGGCGCCCTGCTGGTGGAAACGCCGGACGGACGGCGCTTCAAGCTCGGCAGCGGCTTAAGCGACCTGCAGCGGCGCCGGCCGCCGGCCCTGGGCAGTGTCGTGACTTACCGCTTCCGCGGCTTGAATGACAGCCGCATCCCGCGCTTCGCCAGTTTCATGCGGGTCTATGAGCCGTAGTTGCGGCGCTATGCCGCATCGAGATACAGGGCCATGCGTTCTTCGTCATGAAACTTCCCGTCTATGCACAAGGCGCGGCGGTCGATGCCGCAAGAGACGAATCCCAGCTTGGCGTATACCGCCCTGGCGCGGGGATTGATTGTGTTGACTTTCAGGTCCAGCTGGACCAGTTCCGGGATATTCCTTGCGTGGGCGATCAACGCCTCGAACATGCGTTGCGCCACGCCGCCGAAGCGCGCCGTTGGCGTGACATAGACGCCAACAACGATGGCCCGGTGACAAATTTTGGAGCGGGGATCGCGCACCAGGCCAACGGTGCCGACCAGCGTGCCGTCTTGAAACGCCCCATAAGTCACCTGGAAAGGACTCGCAGTCAGACGCGCCGCCATCTGTTCGTCGGGCACGGCGCTTTCTTCTTCATAGGTGGGCACGAATGAAGACGGTGAGTCGAGGATGGATTCCAGCCTCAGCTGGCGATAGGATGCAAGGTCTGCTGGGGTTAATGCTCTGATTTTCATATAAGATGGCCTGATCTGGATAGACTTGTCACAGGATAAATGATTGTGCGCAGGCAAGCAGCTCGAATATTTTCCAGCCCATGGCCATTTCAATCGTAAAATCCGTATCCCCATTTCCATCGTAAATTTAAGCGGCCATTTCCATGAATCTCGACGAACCCCTCTCAGACAAAGAATTTGACGAACTGGACGACTTCCTGTTGTCCGATCGCTGCGCTGAAGACAGCATGACCATGGATACCCTGCACGGCTACCTGACGGCGCTGGTGATCGGCCCGGAGCAGGTGCTGCTGGGCGAGTGGCTGCCGCACGTGTGGGGACCGTCGCTGAAAGACGCGCCGAAATTCAAGTCCGACAAGGAATATGAAAAGATCGTCGGCCTGATCGCGCGCTACATGAATGAAATCGCGGTCACGCTGGAAGTCGCGCCAAAAGAATACGAACCGCTGTTTTGCGAACAGGAATACGAAGGCAAGTCGCTGCTTGACGGCGAAGCCTGGACCTGGGGTTTCTGGGAAGGCATCAACCTGCGCGCCAAAGCCTGGGAGCCGATCTGGCACTCCAACCTGGCGCAGGTGGTGCGGCCGATCTACCTGCTGGGCGCGGAAGAGCTGGAAGAGGAAGAAATGGCGTTGCGCGATGATCCGGTGCAGCGCCACAAGCTGGCTGTGGAAGTGGAAGCCGCGATTCCGGAAATCTACCGTTACTGGCTGCCGCACCGCAAGTCCGCGGTCAAGACCATCCAGCGCGAGGCGCCGAAGGTCGGCCGCAATGACGAGTGCCCTTGCGGCAGCGGCAAGAAATTCAAGAAATGCTGCGGGATCGATGCAAAGGAAGATTGAGCCAAGAAGGACCAGGCAAGACAGCGGGTGGACAGGATAACCACCCGCCGCACTGCTATTCCTTGATGAAATGCTCGCGGTAATAGCGCAGTTCTTCGATCGATTCGATGATGTCCGCCAACGCGGTATGCTTTTGATGCTTCTTGAAACCGCTGGCCAGTTCCGGCTTCCAGCGGCGGCACAGTTCCTTCAAGGTCGACACGTCCAGGTTGCGGTAATGGAAAAACGCTTCCAGCTTGGGCATGCCGCGCGCCATGAAGCGGCGGTCCTGGCAGATGGTGTTGCCGCACATGGGCGACTTGCCGTTCGGCACGTATTTCTTCAGGAACTCGATCAGGGCCAGTTCAGCCTCGCTTTCGGTCACGGTCGAGTTTTTGACTTTCTCGATCAGGCCCGAACGGCCGTGGGTGCCCTTGTTCCAGGCATCCATGCCGTCCATGATCTCGTCCGGCTGGTGGATCGCAAACACCGGGCCTTCGGCCAGGATATTCAGTTGCGGGTCTGTCACCACCACCGCCACTTCAATGATGCGGTCGCTGTCCGGGTTGAGGCCGGTCATTTCCATGTCGACCCAGATCAGGTTGAATTCGTTTGGCCGCACCGGCGCTGCCGGGGCTGCGGTAGTGGCGGCGATGGTAGTGGATACGTCGGCGGCTTGTGACATAATTGTTCTCTTAGTTATTTAAGCAGTATTGCGGCATTTTTGATGTAGAACTTGCCGTAAGACGCCTTCAGGAACCGTAGCGAGCGGGCCAAGGTCTGGCAGAGAAGCGGAGCTGTACTTTAGTACAGTGAGCATCGCAGACCAGAGATTGAGCCGCGCAGCAGGTTCCTGTAGGCGCGATTGGAAGCTATTTTCTCACATAGGGACTACATGTCTTCATTTGCATTTTCAGTTTTGTTTGTGGTTTTCCTGGCGATCACCCTGGTGGTGCGCTTTTGGCTGAGTTCGCGCCAGATCCGCCATGTTTTGGCCCATCGCAGCGCGGTGCCGGCCGAATTCGCCGAAAAGATCCCCCTGGCGGCCCACCAGCGCGCCGCCGACTACACCGTCGCCAAGACCAAATTCGGCCTGTTTTCGATGCTGGTGAGCGCCGCCGTGCTGATCGGCTTCACCCTGCTCGGCGGTTTGCAATGGCTTTCCGGCGCCATGTTCAGCTGGGCCGGCCCGGGCATGCTCTACCAATTGAGCCTGCTGGTGGCGTTTGCCCTGATTTCCGGCCTGATCGACCTGCCCCTCGATTATTACAAGCAATTCGTGCTCGAAGCCCGTTTCGGTTTTAACAAGATGACGGTCAAGCTGTTCTTCACCGACATGCTGAAAAACACCCTGATAGGCGCTGCCATCGGCCTGCCGCTGATCTGGGTGGTATTGCAGCTGATGGCGAAAGCGGGCGGTCTCTGGTGGTTCTACGCGTGGCTGGTGTTCAGCGCTTTCCAGCTGCTGATGCTGGTGCTCTACCCGACCGTGATTGCGCCGCTGTTCAACAAGTTCACGCCGCTCAACGACGACAGCCTGCGCGACCGCATCGAGGGCCTGATGAAACGGGTCGGCTTCGCTTCCAAGGGCCTGTTCGTGATGGACGGCTCCAAGCGCAGCGCCCATGGCAATGCCTATTTTTCGGGCTTCGGCGCCGGCAAGCGCATCGTTTTTTTCGACACCCTGCTGGCGCGCCTGGCGCCGCATGAGATCGAAGCGGTGCTGGCGCACGAGCTGGGCCACTTCAAGCTGAAACATATCGTCAAGCGCATCGTCGTCATGTTTGCGCTTTCGCTGGCCTTCCTGGCTTTGCTCGGCTACCTGAAGCAGCAGCTCTGGTTCTATACCGGCCTCGGCGTCAATCCGCTGCTGCTGCCCGACCTCAGCAATAACGACGCGATGGCGCTGATCCTGTTCATGCTGGCGCTGCCGATCTTTACCTTCCTGCTGTCGCCGCTGTCGTCGATCAGTTCGCGCAAGCATGAATTCGAGGCCGATGCCTTCGCCGCCCAGCACACCGACGCCAACGACCTGGTGACCGCGCTGGTCAAGCTGTATGAAGACAACGCCTCGACCCTGACGCCGGACCCGCTGCACTCGGCGTTCTACGACTCGCACCCGCCGGCCTCGGTGCGTATCAACAAGCTAGCCAGCAAGTTATCGGCCGCCCATGGCTGAGCACAACAAGCAGAACGGCAAACAGCACAGCAGCCAGGCCGGCAGCGGCCTGGTGATCGCCGCCCACGGCCGGCATTACCTGGTGCAAGGGACGATTGAGGGGAAATCGCTGAAATTGCAATGCGTCACGCGCGGCAAGAAAAGCGATGTCGCCGTCGGCGACCGCGTGCAGTTGAAACTGACCTCGCCCAACCAGGGCGTGATCGAAGCCATCGATGAGCGCCGCAGCCTGCTATACCGTTCGGACCAGTACAAATCCAAGCTGCTGGCCGCCAACGTCACCCAGCTGTTCATCGTGGTGGCGACCGAGCCGGGTTTTGCCGACGACCTGATTTCACGCGCGCTGGTGGCAGCCGAAGCGGCCGGCGTCACCGCCCACATCGTGCTGAACAAGACCGATATCGTCGATGCGCTCGAAAAAACCCGGCAACGCCTGCAGCTGTATGCCGGCCTCGGCTATCAGGTGCATGAGGTGTCGGCGCGCGCCTTCCCGGAACAGACCTGCGCCACGCTGGCGCCCCTGCTGGCAGGCCAGTCGACGATCCTGATCGGCCAGTCCGGCATGGGCAAGTCGTCGCTGATCAACCTGATCGTGCCGGACGCCGACATCGCCGTGCGCGAAATTTCCGCCGCCCTCGATACCGGCAAGCACACCACCACTTTCACCCGCCTGTACGAAATGGATGCGGCCGACGCCAGCCTGGACGGCCATCCCGCCAACATCATCGATTCGCCCGGTTTCCAGGAATTCGGCCTGTACCAGCTGAGCGAAGGCATGCTGGAACGCGCCTTCGTCGAATTCTCGCCCTACCTCGGCAAATGCAAGTTTTACAATTGCCACCACCTGACTGAACCGAGCTGCGCCGTGCTGGAAGCTGTCAAGGAAAACAAGATCGCGGCCATGCGCCATCAGCTGTACGTGCAATTGCTGCATGAATCGTCGCAAAAGCTGTATTGATTGCCAAAAACACCATCTTTTGACAGGTATCTTTTCTACTGAAATCCCTTATAATTGAAGCACTTATTTCATTTCTAAGCCAATCTCAGGCAGCAGGGAAAACGGCAGCGCGGCAGTTGAGCAGTTGTTTTAAAAATGGAATTCCAACTATCGGCGGCAGTCGCCACAGCGGCCGCCGTTTTCATTTATGGCAATCAAACACTACCTGCAGTTTTCTGATTTTTCGCTGGACGAATACGAGTACGTGATTGAACGTAGCCGTCTCATCAAACGCAAATTCAAGAATTACGAACCGCACTACACGCTGCTCGACCGCACGCTGGTGATGGTGTTCGAGAAAAACTCGACCCGCACCCGCCTCTCGTTCGAAGCCGGCATGCACCAGCTGGGCGGCGCCGCCATCTACCTCAACACGCGCGACAGCCAGCTCGGCCGCGGCGAACCGGTGGAAGATGCGGCGCAGGTAATGTCGCGCATGTGCGACGTGATCATGATCCGTACCTTCGGCCAGGACATCATCGAGCGTTTCGCCACCCACTCGCGGGTGCCGGTGATCAACGGCCTGACCAATGAGCAGCATCCTTGCCAGGTATTGGCCGACGTCTTCACCTACATCGAGCACCGCGGCTCCATCGCCGGCAAGAAAGTGGCCTGGATCGGCGACGCCAACAACATGCTGTATTCCTGGCTGCAGGCAGCGCAGGTATTCGGTTTCCACGTCAACGTCTCGACCCCCAAGGGCTATGACATCGACCCCAGCCAGGTAGCCCCCGACAACCAGCGCTACACCTTCTTCGCCAATCCATCCGACGCTTGCGAAGGGGCCGACCTGGTGACCACCGATGTCTGGACCAGCATGGGCTACGAAGATGAAAACGCAGCGCGCCTGAAAGCCTTCGACGGCTGGATCGTCGACCAGGCCAAGATGCAGCGCGCCCAGCCGGACGCCTTGTTCATGCACTGCCTGCCGGCGCACCGCGGCGAAGAAGTTTCGGCGGAAGTGATCGACGGCCCGCAATCGGTGGTCTGGGATGAAGCCGAGAACCGCCTGCATGTGCAAAAGGCGTTGCTGGAATACCTGGTGCTCGGAAAAGTCGATTAACTGTACAAAACAGTACAACCCCAGTTACAACAACCCACATAGAAATATCATGTCCAATATCCTGCAATCCGTTCCAGTCAACGAAAAAGTCGGCATCGCCTTTTCAGGCGGCCTCGATACCAGCGCCGCGCTGCACTGGATGCGCCAGAAAGGCGCCATTCCCTACGCCTATACCGCCAACCTGGGCCAGCCCGACGAGCCGGACTACGACGCCATCCCCAAGAAAGCCAAGGCCTACGGCGCTGAACTGGCGCGCCTGGTCGATTGCCGCGAACAGCTGGTGGCCGAAGGCATTGCTGCGTTGCAGAGCGGCGCCTTCCACATCTCCACCGCAGGCGTCACCTACTTCAACACCACTCCGCTCGGACGCGCTGTCACCGGCACCATGCTGGTGGCCGCCATGCGCGAAGACAAGGTCGACATCTGGGGCGACGGCAGCACCTTCAAGGGCAACGACATCGAGCGTTTCTACCGCTACGGCCTGCTGGTCAATCCCAACCTGCGGATCTACAAGCCTTGGCTGGATGACCAGTTCATCCAGGAGCTGGGCGGCCGCAAGGAAATGTCGGAATTCATGATCGCGTCTGGCTTCGATTACAAGATGTCGGTGGAAAAAGCCTATTCGACCGATTCCAACATGCTCGGCGCCACCCATGAAGCGAAAGACCTCGAATACCTGAACAGCGGCATGAAGATCGTCGAACCGATCATGGGCGTCGCTTTCTGGCGCGACGATGTCGAAGTCAAGCGCGAGGAAGTCACCGTGCGCTTTGAAGAAGGCCGTCCGGTTGCCCTCAATGGCATCGTGTTTGCCAACCAGGTCGAGCTGATGATGGAAGCCAACCGGATCGGTGGACGCCACGGCCTCGGCATGAGCGACCAGATCGAAAACCGCATCATCGAAGCCAAGAGCCGCGGCATCTACGAAGCACCGGGCCTGGCCCTGCTGTTCATCGCCTACGAGCGCCTGGTCACCGGCATCCATAACGAAGACACCATCGAGCAATACCGCGAAAGCGGCCGCCGCCTGGGCCGCCTGCTGTACCAGGGCCGCTGGTTCGACTCGCAGGCAATCATGCTGCGCGAGTCGGCGCAACGCTGGGTGGCGCGCGCCATCACCGGCGAGGTTACGATCGAACTGCGCCGCGGCAACGATTATTCGATCCTCAACACCGAGTCGGCCAACCTGACCTACCATCCGGACCGCCTGACCATGGAAAAGGGCGCGGGCGCCTTCACGCCGCAGGACCGTATCGGCCAGCTCACCATGCGCAACCTCGACATCAGCGATACGCGCCAGAAGCTGGCGATCTACCAGAGCACCGGCCTGCTGGCATCCAGCAACGCCGTATCGCTGCCGCTGCTCGACAAAGACGCAGAGTAAATCCACGCCAGCGGCAAATAAGCCGCGGGCACAGGCGTGACACAGAACCGGCTTTGCGCCGGTTCTTTTTTGTCAAAGATCCTCCAAGCAACACCCCGGCAGGCATGGCCACAGGAAAAATGCCGCTTGAGTCAAATGCAGGCGCAATTGCGCAATGGGTTTATCCTAGGGCCAATTACCACGGTACAGACAATCAACCCAGATAAAAGGCATGAACATTCTTTCACTTGATTCACTGGCCGCTTATTGGTCCGGCCCAGAGGTCGGAGCTAACATCCTCATGTTTCTCAATTTGCTGGGAGCCTTGGTCCTGGGGGCGCTGGTCGGTTACGAACGCGCCTATCATGGCCGCGCCGCCGGCATGCGCACTTACGGCCTGGTATGCATGGCTTCGACCGCCCTGACGGTGTTCGCCGGATATCCGGCGCTCTGGTATGGCGGCCACTCCGGCTTGCCGATCAATCCGGATCCAACCCGGGTAGTGCAAGGAATCGTCACCGGCATCGGTTTTCTCGGCGCTGGCGTCATCATGAAAGAAGGCTTGAATATCAGGGGGCTCACTACGGCGGCGTCGATCTGGGCAGCCTCGGCGATCGGCGTCCTGGTGGGCGTCGGTTTTTACATGGCGGCGATATCGCTCACGCTGCTGTCGGCCATCTGCATGGTGTGGATAGCCAAGCTTGAATACTGGCTGCCGTCGCGCGCCGGCGTAGCCATCCTGGTCGAGTTCGAAAAAGGTTTTGTCCCGCACGAAGAAGCGCTGCGCAAGGTGGCTTTGGAGCATGGCTACGAGATTGCCAAGGATTCGTTGTCCATCAGCTCGCACGACAGGCATGCAAAATGGCATTTCATCGCCTTCGCCATCGACAGCAAAAAAGGCTCGTCGGTCTCGGAACTGGCGCGCATGATGAATTCTTACGAAGGGGTGGAGAATTTTGATTTGACCCACTGCCGCAACTGAGCTGCGGTTCCAGATCACGATGAATGTCGCCGCATCGCTGCATCCAGATACAGCGAATATCATGCAAAAGCGGGTTGGCTGCAGTTGACGTCGAGGACATGGGCCCGACGCCGGCGCGCGCTTATTTGATCAGCGTCACCGGCACATGAACCAGATGAATCACTTTGTTCATGATCGAACCGAGGATCAGGTTGCCCAAAGCTCCCCTGCCGTGGGTGCCCATGACAATGCAGTCGCACTTCTGCTCCTGGACATAGTCAACGATGCTCTTCGCAATCGGACCGATGCGGGTGCTGGCGATGTAAGGGACCTCGGCCTGTTCCAGAATCCGCTTGACGGGATTCAATACTTCATCGGCCGCCGCCGTTTCAATTGCCTTGATTTTTTCGAGAGACAGGTAAGCCTGGATTTTCCCGTCAAGATGTTCTTGCACGTTCAGCAAATGAATCTGTGCGGCAGTGTCCCCCTTGACCATCGAGCTCGCATATTTCACAGCCCTTAAGGCATAGTCTGAGCCGTCAACCGGAATCAATATTTTTTGCATTTTTGCACCTCGTCCACCAAAATCCCGGCGGCATGACCACATCCGCAATCGTGGATATCTTGTTAGGAAGATTAGCAGTTTGGATGTAAAGATTGTGTAAATAGTCGGATTGATTGCGTAGACGGAACGTAAAATATGATCTGCATCAAAAACCCCGTACACATAAAGCCAGCATCGACCTGTTCAAGCTGCCAGTTCTAATAAGCGCCATTAAAACAATGGGTTATAAAAACCAACCATGAGAAAGCATCCTTAAGTCATGAGCACTCAATTCGACAATGTATCCGTACTAAAGCAAGCCAGCGTCTACTTTGACGGCAAATGCGTTTCCCACACGGTGGTTTTCGCCGACGGCAGCAAGAAGACGCTGGGCGTGATCCTGCCGTCGTCGCTGACTTTCAGCACCGGCGCCGCCGAAATCATGGACATCACCAGCGGCAGCTGCCGCGTGCGCCAGAAAGACCAGCAAGCCTGGACCACATACAGCGACGGCCAGAGCTTCGATATCCCGGCCAATTCGAGTTTTGACATCGAGACGCTGGAAACGGTGAACTACGTCTGCCATTACGCCTGATACGCCAAGGCAAAAAAAACCCGCGATGCGGTTGCATTGCGGGTTAAATCCATTACCTTAGGGAGTGTTGGATATGAGGCATAACAGAGTTTAATTCCGTTATGTGACCCAATAATGACACATTAAGATACAAAGCGCTTGCGCCTCATACAAAAATCGGTTCCGGCTCCAGCGCCACCCCAAACTTCCCCATCACATCGGCTTGCACCGCCTGCGCCAGGCGCACCACGTCCTGCCCGCTGGCGCCGCCGCGGTTGACCAGCACCAGCGCCTGTTTTTCATAGACGCCGGCTGCGCCAAGCGTCCTTCCCTTCCAGCCGCACTGGTCGATCAGCCAGCCTGCAGCCAGCTTGTAACTGCCGTCCGGCTGTTGATAATTCACTAATTGCGGATGCTGCGCCAGCAAGCCCGCGCGTTGCGCCGCCGTGACAATAGGATTCTTGAAAAAACTGCCGGCATTGCCGATTACCGCGGGATCCGGCAGCTTGCGGGTGCGGATGGCGATCACCGCATCGCTGATGTCGCGTGCGCTCGGCTGCGCCAGTTTGCGTGCATCCAGCTCTTGCGCCACATCGGCGTAACGCAGGTCAGGCTGCCAGCGCTTGGGCAAGGCGAAGGTAACGTCCGTCACTATGGCCCGGCCGCGCAGGCCGTGCTTGAACACGCTGTCGCGATAGGCAAAAGCGCAAGCGTCCCGGTCCAGCGCCAGGATTTCGCCGCTTTCCATATCGATGGCGGTCAAGGCATGGAAGCGCTCTTGCAGCTCGACGCCGTAGGCGCCGATGTTCTGGATCGGCGCGGCGCCGACGCTGCCGGGAATCAGCGACAGGTTCTCCAGTCCGGCCAAACCCTGCTCCAGCGTCCACAGCACCAGCTCATGCCAGTTCTCGCCGGCGGCGGCGCGGACATAGACAGCATCGTCATCCTCGCCGGCAATTTCCCGGCCGCGATTACACATATGCAACACCAGCCCCGGGAAATCCTGGGTCAGCACCAGGTTGCTGCCGCCGCCCAGCACCAGCCGCGGCAAATCCGATGCAACGGCGTCGGACCTGAGCGCCCGCAGGGTTTCCAGTGAAGTGACCGGCAGGTAGGCATGCGCCTTGGCGTCGATACCGAAGGTATTGTGCCGGCGCAGCGAAAAATCGAATTGGAGCGGAAGCTGGAAGATAGTCATAGCAACGGGATTATAAAGTAAGTAACCACCGCCAGCGGGCGGCCAGGCGCCCGGAGCCGGGCAGGCCAGCAAGAAAATAGCGCGGCCGGACCGACACCTCGGGTTTCTTGTCCGCTAAAATGCGCATAGCTCGACGGCCGCGCCAGCCACCGGTTCCGCGGCCGGCTTTGTTTGAACATATAGAAGGAATATCACCATGCCATCATTTGATACCGTATCGGAAGCCAACCTGGTTGAAGTAAAAAACGCCAACGACCAGGCCAACAAGGAAATCTCGACTCGCTTCGACTTCAAGGGCAGCGACGCCCGCATCGAATTGAAAGAGCGCGACCTGACCGCCTATGCCGACTCGGAATTCCAGCTGAGCCAGGTGCGCGACGTACTGACCGCAAAACTGGTCAAGCGCAATGTCGACACCCGCTTCCTCGACATCGGCAAGATCGAAAAGATCGGCGGCGACAAGGTCAAGCAAGTCATCAAGATCAAGAACGGCATCGAATCCGAAGCGGCCAAGAAGATCGTGCGCATCGTCAAGGACAGCAAGATGAAAGTCCAGGCCAGCATCCAGGGCGACGCCGTACGCATCACCGGCGCCAAGCGCGACGACTTGCAGGCGGCGATGGCGATGCTGCGCAAGGAAGTGGCCGACCTGCCGCTGGAATTCAATAATTTCCGCGACTAAATTCCATAGTTAAATTGTATCGAGGCAACATATAAGGTTATTATCCTTCTGCTGTTGCCCGCTGATCATGAAATCGGCAATACGGCGCCATCTCAACCTCTTGCCACGAAAGTCGGATACTCATGCGCCCGCTTGCCTTGATCTCCAGCCTGTTTTTGTTTGCCTCCATCACCGCCCAAGCTTCCGATATCGGCGTAGTCGGCCTGTTTCCGGGCAAGGCGGTGCTGGTGATCGACGGCTCCGGGCCGAAGACGTTCTCAGTCGGCAGCAAGGTCACCGACGACGTCAAGCTGGTGGAAGCCAACGGTTCGACCGCAACGCTGGAGGTGAAAGGCAAGCGCCAGGTGATCGGCATCGGCGAATATGTCAGCCGCAGCGCGCCGGGCGCCGCTTCCAGCGTCACCTTGAAAGTCAATCCGCAAGGGCACTTCGTGGCGCAGGCCCAGATCAACGGCGCGACGATGACCATGCTGGTCGATACCGGCGCCACCATGATCGCCCTGCCCGCTTCGGATGCAATGCGGCTTGGCGTCGATTACAAGAAGGGTCGCATGATCATGGTCAACACCGCCAACGGCGCGGCGCCGGCATACATGGTCAAGCTGAACACCGTGAAGATCGGCGATATTGAAATGAACCAGGTCGACGCCCTGGTGCAGGAAGCCGGGCTGCCGTTCGCGCTGCTCGGCATGTCGTTCCTGAACCGCACCGAGATGCGGCGCGAAGGCGAAATGATGGTGCTGACCAAGCGCTTCTGACAGCGCGCGGCCTTGCAGACGGGCAGGCGGATAAGCCATCCGCCCTGCTCCGCTTACTGGTTCAAGCCGGGTTGCTGTTCAGCAAACGGCGTTGTTTTACCGCCGCCGCCAAACCTTCCAGCACCGCCACGCTTTCTTCCCAATTGATGCAGCCGTCGGTCACCGACTGGCCATACACCAGTTCCTTGCCCGGCACCAGGTCCTGGCGGCCGGCGATCAGGTGCGACTCCACCATGACGCCGACGATGCGGTCGTCGCCCGCAGCAACCTGGCGGCCGATGTCGGCGCACACCGGGATCTGGTTTTCCGGCTTCTTCGAGCTGTTGGCGTGCGAAGCATCGATCATCAGGCGCGATGCCAGGCCGCTGTTGGCGATATCCTTGCACGCCGCCTCGACGCTGGCAGCGTCGTAATTCGGCGCCTTGCCGCCGCGCAGGATGATATGGCAGTCTTCATTGCCGTTGGTCGATACGATCGCCGAATGTCCGCCCTTGGTCACCGACAGGAAATGATGCGGCTGCGACGCGGCCTTGATGGCGTCCACTGCAATCTTGATGTTGCCGTCGGTGCCGTTCTTGAAACCGACCGGGCACGACAAGCCGGAAGCCAGTTCGCGGTGTACCTGCGATTCGGTGGTACGGGCGCCGATCGCACCCCAGCTGATCAGGTCGGCAATGTACTGCGGGCTGATCACGTCCAGGAATTCGGTGCCGGCCGGCAGGCCCAGTTCGTTGATGTTCAGCAGCAGCTCGCGCGCCATGCGCAAGCCGTCGTTGATGCGGAAGCTGTTGTCCATGTACGGATCGTTGATCAGGCCCTTCCAGCCCACGGTAGTGCGCGGCTTCTCGAAGTACACGCGCATGACGATTTCCAGCTCGCCCTTGAAGCGCTCGCGCTCGCCGACCAGGCGGCCGGCATATTCCATCGCCGCCTTGGTATCGTGGATCGAGCACGGGCCGATCACCACCATCAGGCGGTCATCCTGGCCATGCAAGATGCGATGCAAGGCAATGCGCGAATTGGCGGCCGTGTCGGCCACCTTTTCGGAACAGCCGAATTCGCGGATCAAATGGGATGGCGGAACCAATTCTTTCATTTCTCGTATGCGCAGATCGTCGGTGCGTAGCATGTTTTTCTCCTGGCTCAAAAGTGACTGGGTATAAAAAAACCGCCATCGCTGGCGGTTTTTTAGAAATTTCGGTTTGCTCTTTACTTACGAACGCTTACCGCTTTTCACCGCCGTGGGGCTGGAATAGCTAAAGTAAAAAAAGAAATAAGCGCGTGCGAAAGACATGTTTTTCAGTAAAGGATCATTAAAATCAAGGCCAATAGTGCAGGATTTCCAGAAATTTGGCAAGGCCAGGATTACCACAGCCGGCCTCGGACCAAAACTGCAGCTACCCGAGCCAACCTGGTTTCGCCGGTCAATGCATGGCAACCGCATGCCCCGCGCCCACGATGGGCGCAATCCCGTCCCGCCGATCCAGCCGTCCCGCCAGTGAAGTCAGGCCCAACGCACCCAGCACCACGATAGCGCCGATCCAAGGCGTAGCCATCAGACCAAGATGACTGACGATCAGGCCGCCGCCCCAGGCGCCCAGCGCAATGCCGACATTGAATGCGGCAATGTTCAGGCCGGAAGCCACATCCACCGCGCGCGGCGCATGGCGTTCCGCCTGCTGCACCACATACACCTGCAAGCCCGGCACGTTGCCGAAGGCAAAAGCGCCCCAAGCCAGCACGGTCAGCACAGCCAGCCAAGGATTGGCCGCGGTAAAGGTCAGCACGAACAGGACCAGCGCCAGCAAGGCAAACACGATCTGCAATGCGCGTATCGGTCCCTTCCTGTCAGCCAGCTTGCCGCCCCAGATATTGCCGAACGCCACCGAAACGCCGTACACCAGCATCACCAGGCTCACGGTGGAAGCCGAAAAGCCGGAGATTTCCTGCAGGATCGGCGCCAGGTAAGTAAAGGCGATAAAAGAACCGCCGTAACCCAAGGCCGTGATTGCATACACCAGCAACAGCCGCGGTTTCTTCAGGACGGCAGCCTGGGTCAGCAACGATGCCGGCTTGCTGCTGGCGATATTGTCAGGCACAAGGATCCAGCTGCCGACAAATGCGATCACTCCCAGCAGCGACACCGCCAGGAAAGTCGACTGCCAGCCGAAAGTCTGGCCGATGAACGTACCGAGCGGCACGCCGGTGACCAAGGCTACTGTCAGCCCGGTAAACATGAGGGCAATGGCGCTGGCTGCCTTTTCTTTCGGCACCAGGCTGGTGGCAATGGTCGATCCGATCGAGAAGAATACGCCGTGCGCCAGCCCCGTCAGCACACGCGCCGCCATCAGCGCTTCATACCCCGGCGCCATCCATGCCACCAGGTTGCCGACAGTGAACAAGGCCATCAGGCCCAGCAGCAGATGCTTGCGCGGCACGCGGCCGGTCAAGGCGGTCAGCACCGGCGCGCCAATCGCGACACCCAATGCATAAAGGCTGACCAGCAGGCCCGCCGAAGGAACGGAAACGCCGAGGCTGGCGGCAATAGTTGGAATCAGGCCAACGATAACGAATTCTGTAGTACCGATGGCAAAAGCGCTGAGCGTCAGCGCCCAAAGTGCGAGTGGCATGATGTTTTTCCTGTTTGAAGTTTGACGCCATGCAGTTTGACGGCCGGCGCAACAAAGAAAAACCACCGCGGCCACAATACATATGTGACTGAAAATCAAATATATCCGAAATTTGATGTGAATTCCGCACAAAAATCCCCCAACACCAAGGCATGCAGCCTGCATCCAAATAAATAGGGTCAGAGTTGAATTGTTGACCGGTCAACAATTCAACTCTGACCCTATTTAACATTACTGAATTCGACCGCAAGAGCCGGAGTGCGGCGGTTCGGTTGCCTGTCTAGACTGGGAACCGTCAACCACTTTGGAGTAAATCATGGACGCACTGCACGGCGCTGCCACAACAGCGCTCTATTTGAGGCAACCTAATACCGTCGTGGAAGAGCAGATCCACTACGCTATCGGCGACGGCTCGCTGGGGAAATTCCTGGCGGCCCAGAGCTCGCACGGTATCTGCGCCATCATGTTCGGCGACAACGAACAAGTCCTGGCCAGCGAACTGGCGCGCAGCTTTCCCAGGGCAAAGCGTGTCTTGAGCTACTACGCGTTACGAGAATTGATCACGGAAATCAATACCGCGATAGCCTGGCCGGAATACCGGCTGAGCCAGCCGCTGGACATCGGCGGCACCAGTTTCCAGCAGCAGGTGTGGCAGGCGCTGCTGGAAATTCCCACGGGCGCCACCGCCAGCTACCAGGACATCGCCAATCGCCTCGGCAAGCCCGATGCCGTGCGCGCGGTGGCAGGCGCTTGCGGCGCTAACCTGCTGGCGCTGGCCATCCCTTGCCACAGGGTCATCAGGCAAGACGGCGACATCTCAGGCTATCGCTGGGGCGTGCAACGCAAACAGGCGCTGCTGCAGCGCGAGGCGCGGGCATGAACGCCGTCGCACGCCGCGCCGTGCCGGATGGCGGCGCCATCGCCGGCCGGCTCAACTGCATCGATTGGGAAAACGTTTACCAGGACCTGGACAACTACGGCAGCGCCTTGCTGCCGCGCCTGGTGACGCCAGAAGAATGCGCGGCGCTGATCGCACTCTATCCGCGCGACGATATCTTCCGCAGCCGGGTGCTGATGGAACGCCACGGCTTCGGACGCGGCGAGTACAAATATTTCAGCTATCCCTTGCCCGGCCTGGTCGGCGCCATGCGCACCAGCCTCTATCCATTGCTGGCGCCGCTGGCCAACCGCTGGCACGAAACCATGGATATCGACGTCCGCTTCCCGCAACGGCATGCCGATTTCATCGCTCGCTGCCACGCGGCAGGACAATTGCGTCCGACGCCGCTTATGCTGCAGTATGGCGCCGGCGACTACAACTGCCTGCATCAAGACCTGTACGGCGAACATGTGTTTCCCCTGCAGGCGGCGATCCTGCTATCCGAACCGGGCCGCGATTTCAGCGGCGGCGAATTCGTGATGACCGAGCAAAGGCCGCGCATGCAATCGCGTCCCGAAGTCATTCCCCTGGCCCAGGGCGACGCTGTCGTGTTTGCCGTCCACAATCGCCCGGTCCAAGGCCGGCGCGGCGCATATAGGGTAAATTTACGGCATGGCGTCAGCCGCATCCGCTCCGGGTCGCGGCACACGCTGGGCGTGATTTTCCATGACGCCTTATGAAGAACATCACATGACTTTAGATTTGTTCGACACCGAAGAATTGGCCGATAACCGCCAGCAGCAACTGGCGCAAGATGCGGTCGTATTGCGCGCTTTCGCCACGCCATACGTGGCGCAATTGCTGCCGCAGCTGGAGGCCATCCAGCAAGCATCGCCGTTCCGCCACCTGGTGACGCCGGGCGGCTTCCGCATGTCGGTAGCCATGACTTGCTGCGGCGCTGTCGGCTGGACCAGCGACCGCCGCGGCTATCGCTACAGCGCTATCGATCCCGACAACGGCCGCCGCTGGCCTGCCATGCCCGACGTTTTCCTGCAGCTGGCGCAAGCCGCAGCGGCACAGGCCGGATTCGACGGCTTCCTGCCGGACGCCTGCCTGATCAACCGCTACCAGCCTGGAACCAGGCTGTCGCTGCATCAGGACAAGGATGAACAGGACTACGACGCCCCCATCGTTTCCGTCTCGCTGGGCATCCCCGCGATGTTCCTGTTCGGCGGCCATGAGCGCGGCGACAAGGCAGCCCGCGTGCCGCTGTTCCATGGCGATGTCGTGGTCTGGGGCGGCGTCGACCGGCTGCGCTACCACGGCGTGCTGCCGCTGAAGGAAGCCCGGCATCCCCTGCTCGGCGGGCAACGGATCAACCTCACTTTTCGCAAGGCCGCTTAAATGCCAGTTTCAACCATGATCGTTGCGGATACACCCGAGAATGCCTACTCTGAAGCTGAACAATTTCTCTCAGCGCTGGACGCCGACTGGGAGCGCCACATAGCCCATGTCGGTCCTTGCCGCCACGCCGCCAAACCGGCGCGCGATCCCTATCAAGCCCTGGTGCGGGCGATTGCTTACCAGCAGCTGCATGCGCGCGCCGGCGACGCCATCCTTGGCCGCATGCTGGCGCTATATGCCGGCACGCCTTTTCCAAGCGCACGGCAATTGCTGGATACGCCGGTCGATGTCTTGCGCGGCTGCGGCTTCTCGGCCGGCAAGATCGCCACTATCCACGGCATTGCCCAGGCTGCGCTGGATGGCGTCGTGCCCCTGCGCGCCGACGCTGCGGCGATGAGCGACGCCGCCCTCATCGAACGGCTGACCAGCCTGCGCGGCGTCGGCCGCTGGACGGTCGAGATGTTCCTGATCTATACGCTGGAGCGCATGGATATCCTGCCGGCCGACGACTTCGGCGTGCGCGAAGGCTACCGCCGCCTGAAGAACCTGCCGCAGGCGCCGACCAGGAAACAGATCGGCGACATCGGCCTGGCCTGGAGTCCTTACCGCACCGTGGCCGCCTGGTATTTGTGGCGTTTCCCGAAAAATCCGGCGGCTGATGATATGGTCTGAATTTGACAGCAAGACTCGGAGTGCCAGGCACGTGACGCATGGCTAAAGTACAGTGACAACATCCGACTGGAAACCGATATGCGACCGCTGACACAATACCAACACACCGCCAGGCAGGCTGCCGAACGCGATCCGCGCTGGGCCGCGGTGCTGGCGCGCGATCCGGCAGCAGACACGCAGTTTGTGTATGCCGTCAAGACCACCGGCGTGTATTGCCGCCCGAGCAGCCCGACACGCCTGCCGCGCCCCGAAAACGTCGAGTTTTTCGATACGCCCGAAGCGGCCGAAGCAGCCGGCTACCGGCCCAGCAAACGCGGCGCCGACCAGACCTCGGTGGCGGCCCATCACGCCGAACTGGTAGCGGCCGCCTGCCGCCGCATCGAGAGCGCGGAGGAACTGCCGAGCCTGGAAAAGCTGGCCGCCGACGCCGGCCTCAGCCTGTTCCATTTCCATCGCGTGTTCAAGGCCGTCACCGGCTTGACGCCCAAGGCTTACGCCAACGCCCACCGGGCAAAAAAAGTGCGCGACCATCTCAGCCGCAGCCATTCCGTCACCGAGGCGATCTACGACGCCGGCTTCAATTCCAACAGCCGTTTTTATGAAGCCTCCGGCAAAGTGCTCGGCATGACGCCGACCGACTACCGCGCCGGCGGCGCCAACACCGATATCCGTTTTGCGATCGGCGAATGTTCGCTGGGGGCGATCCTGGTGGCGCAAAGCGAACGCGGCGTCTGCGCCATCTTCCTGGGTGACGACCCGAACGCGCTGGCGCATGACTTGCAGGATAAATTCCCGCGCGCCCACCTGATCGGCGCCGACCATGACTTCGAGCAGCTGGTGGCGCAAGTGGTGGGTTTCATCGAAGCGCCGGCCCTCGGCCTGGACCTGCCGCTGGACGTGCGCGGCACCGCTTTCCAGCAACGCGTATGGCAGGCCCTGCGCGACATCCCGGCCGGCAGCACCACCAGCTACGCCGAGATCGCCGCCCGCATCGGCTCGCCCAAGGCGGTACGCGCCGTCGCGCAAGCTTGCGCCGCCAACAGCCTGGCAGTGGCGATTCCCTGCCATCGCGTGATCCGCAGCGACGGCAGCGCCTCCGGCTATCGCTGGGGAGTGGAACGCAAGCATGCGCTGCTGGAGCGTGAACAAAACCCGGCCTGATTCACACTGGCAACCGCGCCGGCAAACCGGCTATCAGACCGGGCGCAGCTGCTCGGCCAGCGAGCGCGTTTTATCGCTGACGACGTCGCCGGTATGCAGCGTCGTTTTGCGTTCGATCAGCATCAGGTGGCACTCTTCCTCCGCTACGGGGTTATGCCGCACACCTTTGGGCACGACAAACATCTCCCCTTCGCCCAGTTCAACCGTGCGGTCTTCCATTTCGATGCGCAGGCGGCCTTTCAGGACCAGGAACAGTTCGTCTTCCTGGTCGTGGCTGTGCCAGGCCAGGGAGCCTTTTACCTTGGCGACCTTGACGTAAGAATCGTCAACCTCGGCGACTACGCGCGGCGACCAATGTTCTGTCAATGATGCGGCTATTTGCTGCGGCGAGCTGACGTCTGACATGATTTTTCCAGTTGATGAAGGTTGAGCACCGCCCGTCCATTACGGGCCTTTCAGTTTATTCGCCAGGTAGCTGCGCACTTGCTGTTCCTGCTCCGCCGACATGTCGCCCAGGATGCCATGCCGGTGCGGCGGAATGTGCGCGGTCAAGTCGTGGCCGGAGTCGAACACATAATGGTTGAAGATGCTGGCCCAGGCCTGGCGGTAAGCCGGGGCGCGTTTTTTCAGGTTGACCAGCGCCAGCATCAGGCTGTCGGAGCCGGAATGGATGGAGTCGGCAGTGCCGACCGCACCGCCCCACCAGTAGTTGACCAGGATATTGCACGCCTGCAGCGATTCGACATGATGCCACCACAGCGGCGGTATGTAGAGCGCATCGCCCGGCTCCAGCTCAGCCGCCCGGGCTGCCTTCAGGGCATCCCTGAACTTGGGATACTTGTCGAAGTCCGGCTCGTTCAGCGCCACCATGCTGATCGGCGCGCCGGTGGGTGCGAAATCCAAAGGGCCGATGTAAAGATTGCCGATCTGCTCCGGCGGGAACAAGGTAAACCGGCGCCTGCCGCTGACCACGCAGGCGATGTTATGGGCATCGTCAAAATGCGCGGGCGTGGTGACGGCGTTGCCTATCCATATCCTGGGGATGACCTCGGGGCCAAGCACCGACAATGAATTATCGTCCAGGAAACCCGGCAGGCAATTGGCGATCAGTGCGCTCTGCGCCGCAACCGCGGGCGGGTTGGCAAACTGCCGGTAACGCAGCAATTGCTCGACGATGGCGGAGACCGGAAGCCGGTTGCGCAGGTAGTTGAAACCGTTCATGGCTTCATCGTAGAAGATGCGGCCCTTGGCTTGCGGCGGCGTCATGATGGCATCGACGTCGCTGCCGCTATCCAGTTCCGTCAGGTAGCCGCAAATCGCTTCGGTGGAGGTCTTGGCCAGCTGCACCGCCGGCCAGTGTTTGACATAGCCGCGCAAGACCACCGGCTGGTATCGGGTGGCGATCTCTTCCTTGAAGATGCGGTCGTCTACATCGTATCGTTCCGCAATCGCTTGCACGCTCTGGCTCATTCAGCTTCCTGGTTAAAGACGGCGATCAATTTGCCTGAGGAGGATAACCTGATTTGAACTGACGAGCCAGAATACAAAGCAGCTTTACAATACCCAAATAGGGTATTACCATTCCATTTATGGGTATCAATTCAATCGGACTGGCAGACGCGCTTTTTTCCAAGGCACAGCAGCGAGTGCTGGGGCTGCTGTTCGTCAATGCAGAGCGCAGCTTTTATACAAACGAGATTGTACGGTTTGTCGATTCAGGAATCGGCGTCGTGCAACGCGAACTGGAAAAGCTGGCCACATCAGGATTGGTGACGACCAAAAGAATCGGTAACCAGAAACATTACCAGGCAAATCGCGAGGCGCCGATTTTCGAGGAACTGCGCGGCATCATGCTCAAGACAGTCGGCCTGGCGGACATTTTACGTGCCGCACTATTGCCGCTGTCCGATAAAATTCGCACAGCTTTTATTTATGGCTCTATTGCCAAAGGCAGCGACACGGCAAAAAGCGACATCGATATATTCGTCGTCAGCGACAATGTAGCTTACGCAGATTTATACACCTTGCTAAGCGACAGCGAAGCGAAGCTTGGGCGGCCGGTGAATCCCTCGATTTATTCAATGCAGGAACTGGAACGTAAGCTAATGGAGAAAAATGCTTTCGTGCTGCGTCTATTGGAGCAGCCCAAAATTTTTCTGCTAGGCTCTGCGGATGTCCTCCCAGAATCTTGAAAACCTGTTCAAGACCGGCAACCTGAAATCGGAACCGGCGAACCAGGGCGAATTCAACGGATTGCTGCGCTCAGCGAAAGCCAGGCTGGCCGATTCCGCCAATACCAGCCTTGCCGTCGAGAGTCGTTTCGACCTGGCGTATAACGCGTCGCACGCACTGGCGCTGGCGGCCCTGCGCTGGCATGGCTACCGCTCGGATAATCGTTATATTGTTTTTCAATGCCTGGAACACACTCTGCGGATAAAGCCGGAAATCTGGCGCGTGCTAGCGTTATGCCATCAGCGCCGCAATGTGGCCGAGTATGAAGGTCATCTTGAGGTGGGCGATCAATTACTTGCCGAACTGATTGCCGCCGCAGGTCTGTTGCAAAGGAAAGTCGAAGCATTGGCGCCAGTCAAGCCAATACCCCCATGACCTATCACTGTGCGGCCGGCGCAATCATGTGGATGTGTGAAATGCCGTCTTCGTCGTACAGCTCGCCGACCGGCTGGAAGCCAAAACTGCCATAAAAACGCTGCAAGTGCGCTTGCGCGCCGATCTTGACCTCATGCCCCGGGAACAGCCTGGCGGTTTGCGCCATTGCTTGCCGCATCAGTTCGTAGCCGGCGCTCTTGCCGCGCAGCTCGGGGGCGGTCACTACCCGCCCGATCGACGGCAAGTGGAACGCCTTCCCCGGCGGCACGATGCGCGCGTAGGCGCCCAGTTCACCGTTCGGCAGGTAACCCAGGCCATGCCAGGAATACAGGTCGACGCCGTCGGCATCCTGGAATACGCAGGCCTGCTCGAGCACGAACACGCGCTGGCGCAATTGCATGGCAGCATACAATTGCACGGTGCTCAACTCCTGGAACGGCAGCCAGCGCCATTCCATCATGGTTGCTTGCGCCATCGCCTTAAGCGGTGCCGCCGACGGTCACGCCGTCGATGCGCAGGGTAGGCTGGCCGACGCCGACCGGCACGCTCTGGCCTTCCTTGCCGCAAACGCCGACACCAGGATCGAGCTGCATGTCGTTGCCGATCATGGAGACCCGGTTGAGCACGTCCGGACCGTTGCCGATCAGCGTGGCGCCCTTGACCGGATAGGTCACCTTGCCGTTTTCGATCATGTAGGCTTCGCTCGCCGAAAACACGAACTTGCCGTTGGTGATGTCAACCTGGCCGCCGCCGAAATTGACTGCGTACAAACCGTTCTTCACCGACGCCAGGATTTCCGCCGGATCCTTGTCGCCGGCCAGCATGTAAGTGTTGGTCATGCGCGGCATCGGCAGGTGGGCGAACGATTCGCGGCGAGCGTTGCCGGTCACCGGCATCTTCATCAGGCGCGCGTTCATGGTGTCCTGGATATAGCCTTTCAGGATGCCGTCTTCAATCAGGGTAGTGCACTGGCTAGGATTGCCTTCGTCGTCAATATTCAACGAACCGCGGCGGTCGGCAATCGTGCCGTCATCCACCACGGTGACGCCCTTGGCCGCCACGCGTTCGCCGATGCGGCCGGAGAAGGTGCTGGAGCCCTTGCGATTGAAATCGCCTTCCAGGCCATGGCCGATTGCTTCATGCAGCAGGATGCCGGGCCAGCCAGGTCCAAGCACCACGGTCATCGGACCGGCCGGAGCCGGCCGCGCGTCCAGGTTGACCAGCGCCGAAGCGACCGCGTCGGCCGCGTACTCCTCCAGCAAGGCATCGCTGAAATAGCTGTAGCTGTAGCGTCCGCCGCCGCCGCTGCTGCCGGTTTCGCGGCGGCCGTTCTGTTCGACGATGACGGTCACCGACAAGCGCACCAGCGGCCGGATATCGGCGGCGATCACGCCGTCGCTGCGCGCCACCAGCACCACATCGTATTCGGCGGCCAGGCCGGCCATCACTTGCACCACGCGCGGATCCTTGGCGCGCGCCATGCGCTCTACCCGTTCCAGCAGCTTGACCTTTTCGGTGGCGTCCAGCGACACCAGCGGATCGTTCGGCAGGTACAGCGAGCGGCCGCCGCTTTGCGCCATGCCGGCAGCGATCTTGACCTTGCCGGCGCCCTGGCGTGCGATGGTGCGGGTAGCTACCGCCGCATCGTGCAAGGCGCGTTCGGAAATTTCATCGGAATAGGAAAACGCAGTCTTGTCGCCGGAGATGGCGCGCACGCCTACCCCCTGGTCGATAGAAAAGCTGCCGGTCTTGACGATGCCTTCTTCCAGGCTCCAGCCCTCGCTCTTGGTGAACTGGAAATAAAGATCGGCGTAGTCGACCTTGTGCGTGAACATGGTCCCCAGCGCTTTCAGCAAGCTCGATTCGTCCAGCCCGAACGGGGTCAGCAGGATATCGCGTGCAATGGCTAAAGTACCGAGGTTTGGTTCGAATGGTTTCATTGGTATTCCGGTTTTACTGTGGTGTTGGTACGGATTGTAGAGCATCCGAGGCTGGGCTGGCCTCGACGGCGAAAATAGTCATATCGTATTGCCAATTATTCCTATAATTTGCGATGCAGCAACGCCGGCAGGCTATCCCGCACTCCTTTAAGGAAATGGGGGTCGATGCTGCCGCTGACAAGGCCCTCGCCTTCCGCCAGTACCGATTTAATTTCGCCCCAGGGGTCGATCAGCATGCTGTGGCCCCAGGTGCGCCGGCCGTTGGGGTGCCTGCCGCCCTGCGCCGCCGCCAGCACGTAGCATTGGTTTTCGATGGCGCGGGCGCGCAGCAGGATCTCCCAATGCGCCTTGCCGGTGGTGTAGGTAAACGCCGCCGGCACCACGATCAGGGCGCAATCGCCCAGCGCCCGGTACAGCTCGGGGAAACGCAGGTCATAGCAGACCGACAAGCCGACCTTGCCGAACGGCGCCTGGAAACTGCCGGTGTCCTTGCCGTAGACGATGGTGCGCGCCTCGTCGTAGGATTCTTCGCCCTTGCTGAAGCTGAACAGGTGGATCTTGTCGTAGCGGCTGACCAGCCGGCCGTCGGGATCGTAGACCAGGGTGGTGTTGAGCACCTTGCCGGCTTCATCGGCAATCATCGGCAAGGTGCCGCCGATCAGCCAGATACCGTATTCTTTCGCCAGTTGCGCCATGAAAGCCTGGATCGGCCCTTCGCCCAGGATTTCAGCGCAAGTCAGCTTGTCGGTGTCCACCATGCCCATGATGGGCCAGTATTCGGGCAGCAGCGCCAGCTGCGCGCCCTGTGCAACCGCCTCAGCGACCAGGCGCCGCGCGGTGTTGAAATTTTCTTCCAGCACCGGCGTCGACACCATCTGGATTGCGGCGACATTGAAACTGGCTGGGCTGAGTGCTTGGTTCATTGTGCGGGCTCCTGTGCTGGGGCAGCTGCCGGCGCGGCTGCCTGGATAACTGCTTGGCTGGCGGCTTAGCGGCCGGACGACAGGTCGGGGGTGCCGGCCGCCGGTGTGTCGGTCTTGTGGTCCAGCTTGGTCACGACCGGATCGGTCCAGCCGCCGGTAATATTATATTCAAAGGTGAAGGCCCGCATCAGCGGGTCGCGCAGGAACAGCTGCGCCAGGAAAGTGCCGATGCCGATCACCGGATTGATCGCCAGCGCCACCACCGAAGCGGTGCCGGCATTGATTTCCGGCAGCACCGCGACATGCAGGTCCTGGGTCTCGCGCGCGATATCGGCGACGCCATCCATCAGCACCGTGGCGCTCACGCCGCGCATCTTGAAATTGTCGGTATGCGCCTTGCCCTGGGTGATCGAAGCGGTGCCGACCACGCTGTCGAAAGCGAAACCTTCAGAGAAAATATCGCGGAAATCCAGGGTCAGGCGGCGCGGCAGCGATTGCAGGCTGAGCACGCCGAGCAGCTTGGCGGCGCCCGGATCGACCTTCAGGAACTGGCCGGCCGCCATGTCCAGGTTGATCTGGCCGGACAGCGACGGGATATCCATGGTGAACGGCAAACCCTTCCAGCTGACTTCGCCATCCATGCGTCCCTTGGCGGCCCGCAGCACATGTGCAAAACCGAAGCGGTCCAGCAGCTTGCCGGCGTCGGCGATATCCATGGCGTAGGTCAGGCTGGTGGTGTTGTCGCCGTTGACGGTGGTCCATTTGCCGTCAGCCTTCAATTCTGCATCGGGATTCTTGATCGACAGTTTATGGATGCGCCATTCGTTGCCGACATTGGCGCGCACATTGTTGGCGCTCAGTTCAAGCCGCCCGAGCTTCTTGCCCAGCAGCTGGAAATCCTCGGCGATGATGTCCAGCCCGGGAATCTGGGTAGAGCCGCCCTTGCCTTCCAGCACGTCGCCGACATCCGTCTCGCCGCCTTGCGGAATGATCAGCGAAGACAGGCGCGCGGTCACCTTGCCCAGCCCGCGGCCCGACGGCGCGGCATTCCAGGTGACGTAGCCCGAAGCCTGCCTGGAATCGATGTTGACCTGCCAGGCGTTTTTCTGATGGGTAGCGCCAAGCACCACATTGTCCAGCGTCTTGCCCAGCAGGACCAGCTGGCCGGCCTTGACCGACACCAGGTTCGGTTCGGCATACTGCGCCAGGCCGGTCAGGGGTGTTTCCTCGCCGGCCTTGGCGGCGCCATCTTCGTTCAAGGCGCCGGCCAGGTTGTTCCAGGCGTCGACATTCAAGGTCTTGGCATTCATGTTGATCGCCAGCCCGCTATCCGGGTCCGGCGCCGGCGCATTGATGCCGATGCCGCCGCGCAGGATTTTCCAGTCGGCCGGTTTACCGTTCTCGGCGGCGCTCTTGCCGAGCGGCTTCTGCCGCTGGTAACGCGCAACGACGGCCGACCCCAAGGCCAGCTTGAGTTCGTCGCGCGCCATCGCCGCATCGTCGGACGCCACGCCCAGCCACTCGAACTTGAGCGGCATCGCTTCGCTGGCGCTCTTGCGCAAGGGTTCCGGGAAATCCAGGCCGATGCCTTGCAGGCTCGATTCGACCACCAGCTCAGGATGATGCTCGCGGATCGCCACGGTGGCGGTATAGCGGCTGCTGCCGCTGGCGTGCGACAGCAGCTTTTGCATCGCCGCGGCCGGATACATGGCGCGCAAGCCGTCGGCGCCGGCGCTGCCTTCGATCTTGATCACGGTCTGGCGATCGGCCTGGGTGCCGCCGCTGGCCTGCACCGGGCCGCCCAGCAGGCTGCCTTTGATGCCGTTCAGGTTGAAGCCTTTTTCATTGAATTCAAGCTGGCCGGTGGCGTTGGCGATAGGCGGGATGATCTTTTGCAGGACCACGTCGTTGTTCTGGAATTGCAGCACGCCGGTGACCTTGGCGTCGATCACATGGGCCAGCGGCAGCTGCAGGTTCAGCTGCAGCCTGGCATTGCCCTTGGCTTGCGATTCGCTGGTGAAACCGTCGATCCAGTGCAGCACCGGACTGTTGTTGGTGAACTGCACGAAATTCTGCAAGGCGCCGGCGGCGGTGCCGTCGATCAGCAGCATCTCGTCATGCGACGCCAGGTCAGGCACCGTCGCCGTCACGTCGCTTACCGTCACCGCCGAGGTTTGCGCGGTGGCGGCTTTGATCTGCAAGCGCGTACGGTCCACCGCAAACGTGCCTTCGATCTTTTCCAGCAGCGGCCACAGCGGCTGCTTGCCATCCTGGCCGACGTGGGAAGGGTCGTATTCCAGCGTGCCGTTTTCTATCTTGCCGGCGACGCTGAATTCGCCTTTCGGTTTAGCGTTCGCGGTGTCCGTGTGAAACGGAAAATCGGCCAGGTCGCCCTTGAGCCTGATCGTCACGTCTTTCGCCTTGCCCTCCTTGAGCGCGCCGACCAGCCAGTTGCGCAAATGCTCGGGGGTATGCAGCGGCAGGTAAGTGCCGATTTTCTTGAGGTCGAATTCGCTGATGCTGCCGGTCATGTCGATCACCCCCAGCGCGACGCCGTGGCGGTCTTGCAGCGGCAGCAGATGCGTGCCCGACAGCGATCCCGCCAGGCCGTCCTGGACAAAGTCCATGCTATCGATCTGCAGCAGCACATTCTTTTGCTGGAAATGCCAGCGCGCCTGCATGTCAAGCTTGTCGAAAGGCAGCAGCGGTGTATCGAAGAAGCCGGGCAATTCCAGCTGGGTTTTTTCCGATTTCAGGCTGACGCTGCCGCCATCCTGGTTGGCGTCGACGCTGCCGCTCAGGTTCTCGATCCCGGGAATGCCAGGCACCGCGGCTTGCGCCGGCTGGCTGGCGGTCTTGGGCTGCGCCGCATGCGGCGCCTGGGCGTTGACGCTCAAGCCCTCGAACCGGCCTTTGGCGCTGTACGACACGATTGCCGGATAAGCGCCCTGCCACTGTGCGGAAAAATCGCGCAGCTGGCCGCGTGGCGCAAAATCGTCAATCATCTTGATCTGCGCGGCTGTCAGCGGCAAGCGCTGGGCGAAACTCGCCACTGTCTGCAAATCCAGCTGCTTGGCTTGCAAGCTGTATTTTTCCGCCTGCTTGCCGCGCGCCGGCGCATAGGATTCGCTGATGGTGGTGCGCGGCAGGCTCAGGCCGTCCGCGGTTTTCAGGGAAAAATCGGTGAGCGTTACGGCATGGCCGTTGGCGCCGAAGGTCGGCGCGCCATCTTGCGGCGCCGGCCCCAGTTCTTCATGCGCGGAAATACGTCCGCTGATATTCGCCAGGCTGAGCGGCTGCAGGTCAGGCCGCAGCTGCATGGCCAGGTCGTTCAGTTCCAGGTCGGCGGTAAAGTTGCTGACCTTGGCATGGTCCAGGTCGAGCCAGGCTTGCACCGCGCCCTTGCCCTGGCTGATCTCGAAGGGATAATCGAAGTAAGGTTTCCACACTGTCAGGTCGGCTTCGTGCAGGTTCGCGTAGAGGGTGCCGGTCCAGCGCTTGAAATCGGCGGTCTTGTGGGTAAATACCGGATGGACAAAATCCGCCCGCAGATCCAGCGGCGCCGCAAATGAGGCAGGCGGCGTCGCCCGTGCCGACAGCTGATGGCGGCGCCAGCGGTTTTGCAGCACCAGGTCGATATCGGCCAGGACCAGTTCCGGCGCCTTGCGCAGGTCGTCGCGCCAGCGTACCTGGCCGCCGCGGATCACGATCTTGCGCTGGGCCAGCAGCCATTCGGCGCCGGCGCCGTCGTTTTCCTGCTTGGAGTTGACCAGGATGCCGGCAACGAACAGGTTGCCCTGGGTATCGCGCTCGATTTGCAAATCGGGTTTATTGATCTCCAGCGAAGCCAGCCGCACCGCGCCCACCAGCGCCGAACGCCAGGAGATGGTGGCCGCCACCTGCGGCAGCGTCAGCGCCGGCTGGCCGCCCTTGTCGTGCACCACGACGTTGTCCAGCACCAGGCGCGGCTGCAAGCCATGCCAGGAGGCCTGGATCGCGCCGATGGAGATCGGATTGCCTACTGTCTTGCTGACGATATGCTCGACCTCGGCCTTGTAGTAGCCGACGTTCGGCAGCACTACATAACGCAAACCCAGGAACAGTCCGCAAAACAGGAAATACGCCACCACCACCAGCGTCAGCAAAAGCCCCAGCAAATGGTGGGTGACCAGGTTAACGTGTCTATAGGTGGCGATCCCGGCGCGCCAGCAGATTTCAAGCTTGCTGGCCGGCGGCGGGATTTTTGCTTGTTCTTCCAACATCAATCAGAATGGGTAAAATTAATCATTGTGAGACAGCGGCTAGGGCCTGTTACTCTGTCCCCCAACTGAGCAGGGATAGGAAGTAAAATAAATCGGCTGCATCTGTGTGTTTCCAGAGTGGCAAGCTGTTGATGTTCGACAAGCCGCCAAGCCATATGTTCGCATGGATCATGCCCGCGCATAGCTAAAAAAACAAAAAGACCGTCGAAAACCCTGCTATTTTCTTTGAATTTTGCGCCATTTACCCTTCAATCCCTGATCCTATCCCGTGACTCCATCTCTCTTAAGCAGCACCGCCGCCTCGCGTTATTTTGCACGCTGGGTGAATGCCGAAGCCGGACGCGCCGGACAGGTCGCAGAGTTGGCCAAGCCGTTGACAAGATTAACCGTCGACCAGACGCTGCTTAAGCACTTGTTACAAAAAGAAACAGATTCCGGCATGCCGTTACCGCGCGCCATGCGCCGCCTACGCAACCTGCTGGTATGCACCCTGATCGAACGCGATTTGCGCGGGCTGGCCGACCTGGACGAAGTGGTCAGCGCCATCACCACTTTCGCCGAATTTGCAGTGCAAACCCACCTGGCGGCGCTGACCGCAAGCCTGGTGGCGCTGCACGGCACGCCGCTGGGCGAAGAATCGGGCCAGCCGCAGGAGTTGCTGGTGCTGGGCATGGGCAAGCTGGGCGGCTGCGAACTCAATATTTCCTCCGACATCGACCTGATCTTCACGTACGCGGAAGACGGCGATACGCAGACTACAAGCGCAGAACAGCGCTCATTGTCGAACCATGAATTCTTCACCCGCCTCGGCAAGAAACTGATAGGTGCATTGTCCGAGATCACCGAAGACGGCTTCACCTTCCGGGTCGACATGGCGCTGCGGCCGAACGGCGCTTCCGGGCCGCTGGTGGCCAGCTTCAACATGGTCGAGACCTACCTGGTGACCCAGGGCCGGGAATGGGAGCGTTATGCCTGGTGCAAGGCGCGCGCGCTGACCGGGCGGCCGGAAGATATCGCCACCCTGACCAACATCAGCCGCCCGTTCGTGTTCCGGCGCTACCTGGATTACGGCTCGATCGACGCCATGCGCTCCATGCATGCGCAAATCCGCTCGGAAGTAAAACGCCTGGAAGCGCTGCATCCCGAGCGCAGCAACAACGTCAAGCTGGGACGCGGCGGCATCCGCGAAATCGAATTCCTGGCGCAGGTGTTCCAGCTGATCCGCGGCGGCCGCGACTGCGATTTGCGCGACCGCTCGACCCGCACCACCCTGCGCACCCTGGCGGCCAAGAACCTGCTGGACGCCGCAGTGGTGGACAAGCTGCTGGCAGCCTACGATTTCCTGCGCAACCTGGAACACCGGCTGCAATACCTGGACGATGCGCAAACCCATACCTTCCCCACCAACGGCGCCGATTGCCTGATCATCGCCCAGGCCATGGGTTTTACCGAGGTTGCCTCATTGATGCAGGAACTGGACAAGCACCGGACCCTGGTCGACGCCCAGTTCGACGACATCTTCAAGGACAAGCAGCACAGCCGCCCCAGCCAGCAAGACTGGGATGAGTGCGACAATCCCTTGCACACGCTCAGTGAAACCGACAGCCGCGAAACGATTGCGCTGGTGCTGACCCATTGCGGCTTCTCCGACGCCTCGGCGGCGGCGCAGCGGCTGGTCACCACCTGGCAATCGACCCGCGTGCAAAACCTGCCGGCCGCCAGCCGTACACGCCTGCTGGCGCTGGTCAACGCAGCGCTGCCGGTGGTCGCCGCCATCCCCGAACCCGAGCGCCACCTGCCCACCCTGAACCGCCTGCTGGATTTCCTGGAGGCGATCGTGCGGCGCGCCGCCTACCTGGCGCTGCTGACTGAATATCCCGCCACCCTGCACCGCGTGATCCGCATGATCAGCGCCAGCGACTGGGCCGCCAAATACCTGACCCAGCACCCGATCCTGCTGGACGAGCTGCTGGATCCGCGCAGCCTGAATGCCGCGCCGGACTGGCCGGTGTTCGCCCAGGAATGCAAACGCCAGCTCGACACCGCTCCCGGCGACACCGAACGCCAGATGGACATCCTGCGCGAAATGCACCACGCCCAGCAGTTCCGCCTGCTGGCGCAAGACCTGGAGGGCATGCTCAGCGTCGAGGCGCTGGCCGACCACCTTTCCATCCTGGCCGACATCCTGGTCGCCGCCACCGTGCAGGCGATCTGGAACATGATGCCGGGCCGACACCGCGAGACGCCGCTGTTCACCGTGATCGCCTACGGCAAGCTGGGCGGCAAGGAACTCGGTTATGTTTCCGACCTCGACGTGGTGTTCCTGTATGAGGATGAAGACCAGGATGGCCCGGCCCTGTACGCCAAGCTGGCGCAGCGCTTCATCACCTGGATGACCAGCCATACGCCGGCCGGCATCCTGTTCGACATCGACATTGCGCTGCGCCCCGACGGCGCCAGCGGCTTGCTGGTATCGTCATTCGGCAAATTCGAGAAATACCAGCGCGAATCGGCCTGGCTGTGGGAGCACCAGGCCCTGACCCGGGCCCGCTTCTGCGCCGGCGACGCCGCGATCGGCGAACGTTTCGAAACCCTGCGCGTGGAAGTGTTAAGCCAGCAGCGCGATGCCGCCAGGCTGCAAAGCGAAGTGCTGGAAATGCGCCAGAAAATGCGCGACGCCCATCCCAACCGCAGCGACCGTTTCGACCTCAAGCACGACGCCGGCGGCATGATCGACATCGAATTCCTGGTGCAATTCCTGATCCTGCGCCATGCCGCCGCCTACCCGCAGCTGACCGCCGACATCGGCAATATCGCCCTGCTGAAACTGTGCGGGGAGCTCGGACTGATTGATGGAGGCCTGGCTCACTCAGTAGCCGACGCTTACCGGACTTTCCGCAAGCTGCAGCACCAAGGGCGCTTGCAGGGAGAGGAACGGGCGCGCGTGGCTGCGAGCCGCATCGCGACTGAAATCTCGGTAGTCAAACAGTTATGGTCTGAAACCTTTACGGCCGCATCAAGCTAGCCGCGCCGGTCTTTTCACCGCCCGTTACAAAAAAACGCCCCGATCGGTCAACGAGCGGGGCGTTTCATCTTGCAAGCAAAACCAAGGTCTTACTTGGCGTTCACCAGTGCAACCGTGGTATCCAGCATGCGGTTCGAGAAACCCCACTCATTGTCGTACCAGCTCGACACCTTCACCAGGCGGCCGGAAACCTTGGTCAGCGTGGAGTCGAAGTTCGACGACGCCGGGTTGTGGTTGAAATCGACCGACACCAGCGGCTCGACGTTGTAAGTCAGCAGGCCCTTCAAGGCGCCGTTTTCCGACGCATCTTTCATGACCGCGTTGACTTCATCGACAGTCGTGTCGCGCGCGGCGACAAACGACAGGTCGACCAGCGAAACGTTGATGGTCGGCACGCGGATCGCGAAACCGTCCAGCTTGCCGTTCAGTTCAGGCAGCACCAGGCCGACCGCAGCCGCGGCGCCGGTCTTGGCCGGGATCATGCTCATGGTGGCGGAACGGGCGCGGCGCAGGTCTTCGTGATAGACGTCGGTCAGCACCTGGTCGTTGGTGTAGGAGTGAACGGTGGTCATCAGGCCGTTCAGCACGCCGATCTTGTCGTTCAGCGGCTTGACCAGCGGCGCCAGGCAGTTGGTGGTGCAGGAAGCGTTGGAGATCACGGTGTCGCTGGCTTTCAGCACACCGTGGTTGACGCCGAACACGACGGTGGCGTCGACATCCTTGCCGCCAGGCGCCGAGATGATGACTTTCTTGGCGCCACCCTTGATGTGGGCGCTGGCCTTTTCCTTGGTGGTGAAGAAACCGGTGCATTCCAGCACGACGTCAACGCCCAGCTCGCCCCATGGCAGTTCGGCCGGGTTGCGCTGCGCCAGCACCTTGATGCGGTCGCCGTTGACCACGATGAAATCGCCGTCGACCGTGACAGTGCCAGGGAACTTGCCGTGGGCAGTATCGTACTGGGTCAGGTGGGCATTGGTTTTTGAGTCGCCGAGGTCGTTGATGGCGACGATCTCGATGTCATGCTTTTTGCCGCCTTCGTAATGGGCGCGAAGGATGTTGCGGCCGATGCGGCCATAGCCATTGATGGCGACGCGGATAGTCATGCTTTTCTCCTAAGGTATTAACAATGAATTTATTGCAACTACATCACACACGTTTCAACTGACCCTAATGGTACGCCAGCCATAGCCGGCTTCCTGCAAATCCAGACCGTCCCAGCTGAACGGCTGCTCCACCAGCAGCTCGGCCCCCAGCATTTCGTAAAACTGCCGCGCCTGGCGGTTTTCCGCCAGCACCCACACCAGCATGTTGTTGGCGCCGGCGCTAGCCAGAGTTGCCGCCACGTGGGCCACCAGGCGGCGGCCGATGCCGGCGCGCTGCACCGACGGTTCCAGGTAGATCGCGGTCAGCTCGGAGTCGTAGCCGAGCTTGGCTTCCTTGAGCGTCATGCCGGCCGCAAACCCGAGCACCTCGCCGTCGACTTCGGCCACGAACACATTGGCCGCACTCGACGTCGCCGACAGGATGCGGCTCCAGATGGCGGTGCTGTCTTCAACCTTCATCCCGTCCAGGTAGTCATCCGGAATGATGCCGCGGTAAGTGGCTCGCCAGCTGTCGATGCGCACTGCCGCGATCACCGATGCATCGGCGACCGTGGCGCGGCGGATGACGACATCGCCAACGATGTTGGTGACGTCGAGACCCTTGGCTCTCTTGGCTTCTCTTACATTCATGCCAGTATCAACTTGGTCTTGGCGACGACGTTTTCAACAGTGAAGCCGAAATGCTTGAACAGCACGGGAGCCGGAGCCGATTCGCCGAAGGTGTCGATGCCGACCACCGCGCCTTCCAGGCCGACATACTTGTGCCAGAACGCGGTCACGCCCGCTTCGATCGCCACGCGCGGCAGGCCGCGCTGCAACACGCTGGCCTTGTAGGCCGCTTCCTGGCGGTCGAAGACATCGGCGCAAGGCATGGACACCACGCGCACCGCAATGCCTTCCTGCGCCAGCGCTGCCGCGGATTGCATCGCCAGTTCCACTTCGGAGCCGGTAGCGATCAGGATTGCCTTGGCGTCCGGCGCATCTTTCAAGATGTAAGCGCCGCGCTTGATGGCGGCGATCTGCGCCGCATCGCGTTCCTGGTATTGCAGGTTCTGGCGCGAGAAAATCAGCGTGCTTGGGCCGTTTTTGCGTTTCACCGCCTGCTCCCATGCGACCGCCGATTCAACCGTGTCGCACGGACGCCAGTTGTCCAGCTGCGGAATCAGGCGCAGGCTCGACACGTGTTCGACCGACTGGTGGGTCGGGCCGTCTTCGCCCAGGCCGATCGAATCGTGGGTGAACACGAAGATCGAACGGATCTTCATCAGCGCCGCCATGCGCAATGCATTGCGGCTGTAGTCGGAGAAGGTCAGGAAGGTAGCGCCGAACGGGATGTAGCCGCCGTGCAAGGCGATGCCGTTGATCATGGCGCTCATGCCGAATTCGCGCACGCCGTAGTTGATGTGGTTGCCCGGCTGGTCGGCACGGACCGGCACCGATTCTTTCCAGTTGGTCAGGTTGGAACCGGTCAGGTCGGCCGAACCGCCAAGGAATTCCGGCAGCACCGGCGCCAACGCCTGGATTGCGTTCTGGCTGGCTTTGCGGGTAGCGATGGTTTCTTTCTTGGCGACGCAGCTGGCGACATAGTCGCTCACGGTCTGTTCAAAATTGCCTGGCAGCTCACCTTTCATGCGGCGCGTGAATTCAGCGGCCTGCTGCGGGTACTCGGCAGCGTAGGCAGCGAACAGCGCGTTCCAGTCGCCTTCGAACTGCTTGCCTTGCGGCTTGGCGTCCCAGGCGGCGTAGACGTCTTCCGGGATTTCAAACGGCGCCGAGGTCCAGCCCAGCGCTTCGCGCACGGCAGCGATTTCCTTGTCGCCCAATGCCGCGCCGTGCACCTTGTCGGTGCCGGCCAGGTTCGGCGAACCCTTGCCGATCACGGTCTTGCAGCAGATCAGGGTCGGCTTGTCGGACAGCTTGGCCTGGTGGATGGCGGCGCTGACAGCTTCGACATTGTGGCCGTCGACGGCGCGGATCACGTTCCAGCCGTAGGCTTCGAAACGCATCGGGGTGTCGTCCTTGAACCAGCCTTCGACGTGGCCGTCGATCGAGATGCCGTTGTCATCGTAGAGCGCGATCAGTTTCGACAGGCGCAGCGTGCCGGCCAGCGAACAGGCTTCGTGCGAAATGCCTTCCATCAGGCAGCCGTCGCCGACGAACGTGTAGGTGTAATGGTCGACCACCGGGAAATTGGCGCGGTTGAATTCCGCCGACAGCAGTTTTTCCGCCAGCGCCATGCCGACCGCATTGGTCAGGCCCTGGCCGAGCGGACCGGTGGTGGTTTCTATGCCGGGCGTGACGTCGACTTCGGGATGTCCCGGCGTCTTCGAATGCATCTGGCGGAAATTGCGCAGTTCGTCCATCGGCAGGTCGTAGCCGGTCAGGTGCAGCAAGGCGTACTGCAGCATCGAACCATGACCGTTCGACAACACGAACCGGTCACGGTTGAACCAGTGCGGATTGGCCGGGTTATGACGGTAATGCTTGGCCCACAAGGCGACTGCGATTTCCGCCATGCCCATCGGCATGCCGGGATGGCCGGAGTTGGCTTTCTGTACAGCGTCCATTGCCAGCGCGCGGATTGCATTGGCCATCTTGGTAGTCGGGAGTGTGGAAGTCATGGTGTGAGCGGGTAGGCAGCAGTTGAAGATCGGTTGGAAAGCGGTTGGCGGGCGAAAAGCAGCGAAACAGCCCACAAAGGCCGATATTTTACCAAAATGCAGTCGATTCCGGTTCAAATCGGCGCATCTCTCCGACGCCGTGACGGTAAAATGCTGCCGCACCGCATGAAGCGCGTGACAGCACCGAAGCCGGATCGCATTGTTTTGTTGCGATTTTCATATCCAATCACCTGTCCCCGTATTTTTCATTGATCGCACCATGCAAGGTTTACATCTGACGGCTGACTGTTACGACTGCCGCTGCCCCCCGGGCTTATTGCTAGACCCGATCCAGCTGCGCGAGTTCGTGATGGAACAAACCCTGCGTTCCGGGTTGACCGTGGTCGGCGAAAAATTCCATCCGTTCCAGGCTGCCGACGGCAGCGCCGCCGGCGTTACCTGCGCCCTGCTGCTGGCCGAATCGCACCTGGCGATCCATACCTGGCCCGAGCGCCAGGCGGTGACGCTGGATCTGTATGTCTGCAATTTCACGGAAGACAACAGCGCCAAGGCCAGCGGCCTGCTGGACGCCCTGGTCGCCGGCTTCGCGCCGGCCCGCTGGCAAACCCACCGCTTGCAACGCGGCGGCGGCGCCGACGACCAGACCCTGGCGCTGGAGCAGCTCACGCCGCACACCGCCTACGGCACGCAGCTGGCGCCGCCGCTGGTGCAGGTGCAATCGCCGTTCCAGCGCATAGAAATCGCCGAGTCCGCCGAGTTCGGCAAAGTGATGCGGCTGGACGGCGCCTACATGACTTCCGAGCGCGACGAATTTTTCTATCACGAATGCCTGGTCCATCCGGCCGCGCTCAGCCACCCGCACCCGCGCCGCGCCCTGATCGTCGGCGGCGGCGACGGCGGCAGCAGTGAAGAACTGCTCAAGCATCCGTCGATAGAACAGGTCACCTTGTGCGAAATCGATCCCGCGGTGATCCAGGCTGCACGCCAGCACCTGCAAACGGTCCATCGAGGAGCGCTGGACGATGCGCGGCTGCGCCATGTCGCCCAGGACGGTTTTGCCTACGTACAGGCAGCGGCGCACGCCGCCGCTGCCGACCTGCGTTACGACCTGATCCTGCTTGACCTGACCGATCCGCAAGGCGCCGACGGCAGCGCGCTGGCAGCCGATTGCTACACTCCCGGCTTCCTGCATGCCTGCCGTGCCTTGCTCAACCCAGGCGGCGCACTGGTGATGCACCTGGGCAGCCCGTTCCACCATCCACAACGATTCGCCTTGCTGCGCCAGCGCCTCAACGGCGTCTTCAGCAAGGTCCGTCCCTACACTGTGCATGTACCGCTGTATGGCGCGCTGTGGGGCATGGCGATTGCCAGCGACAGCCTCGATCCGCTGCAGCTGGACAGCCGGGCGGCGGCAAGCCGCTTGCGGGAAAGAGCACTGGGCGAACTCCAGTACTACAACGAAAATGTCCATTCGGCACTATTCGCCTTACCCAATTTCGTGCAGAATCTGGGCGCCTAGGGCCTGTAACAACCAATTCATCGTTGCCCGATATGGAGAGCGTCTTGCCAACCACCGGTCTTTTAAAGCAAATCCCCGAAACTGCCGCGCCATCGGCCCGCAAGAGCCGCGCCGTGCCGCTGGTGCTGGCGGCTTCGGCCCTGATCGCAGGCTGCAGTCCACGACAGGCGCGCGATGAATACGCCAGCCAGGACGATTGCAAGAAAGACTGGGGACGTCCCGAACTGTGCCAGCCGGCATCGGGCGGCAGCTCAGGCGGCAGCCACGGCGGCACTTACTACGGCCGCTACTACGGTCCCAGCTACGATGAAGGCGAACGCGCAAGCGCGCAACGCAGCGCACGTAGCGGCGGCAACAGTTTTGGCTTGACTGGCAGCGGCGGCGAGAGCAACCACTCGGTCGGCCGCAGCGTGTCGCGCGGCGGCTTCGGCGGCGCCCATATCTCCTCGGCCGGCGGTTAAGCATGATTCGCGAAAGCCTGACGCCGCGCAGCAACTGGCAAGAACAATTCGAATCGCTCGGCTTCACCTATCACTCGATTGACGACCTGTATTGGGACGAGCGCTACGCCTATCGCTTCACCGCGGCGCAGATCGATGCGGTCGAAGACGCCACCAGCGAATTGCACCAGATGGCGCTGCAGGCGGTCGAGCATGTGATCGCGCACGAACGGCTGGAACAGTTCGCCATTCCGCAGCCGTTCTGGGCGCTGGTCGAAGAAAGCTGGCGCGAAAAAGAATTTTCCCTGTACGGACGCTTCGACTTGTCCTGGGACGGCCGCACTCCGCCCAAAATGCTGGAGTACAACGCCGATACCCCTACCGGCCTGGTGGAATCCAGCGTGGCGCAATGGTATTGGCTGCAAGACGTGTTCCCGCAAGCGGACCAGTTCAACTCTCTCCATGAAAAACTGATCGCCCAATGGCAAACCCTGGCCCGCGACCATCACAGCAAAGGCTTGCTGCACTTCGCCTGCATCGGCGGCCATGAGGAGGACGAAGGCAACCTGGCTTACCTGCGCGACACCGCGATCCAGGCCGGTTTCGCCACCAAGCAGCTAGCCATCGAACATATCGGCTGGGACGACCGGCACGCGGAATTTGTCGACGACTTCGACCTGAAGATAGACAACCTGTTCAAGCTTTATCCGTGGGAATGGCTGTGCCGCGAAGCGTTTGCCGAACACCTGCTGGCGCGGCCGCTGCGCCTGATCGAACCGGCCTGGAAGATGGTGCTGTCCAACAAGGCCATCCTGCCGGTGCTGTGGGAACTGTTTCCCGGCCACCCCAACCTGCTGCCGGCGTTTTTCGACGCCTGGCGCATCAGCGGCGATTTTGTGAAGAAGCCGCTGTATTCGCGCGAAGGCGAAAACATCACGATCTATGCTGGCGGCGAAGTCCACCACCAGCCGGGCCAATATGGCGCCGAGGGCTATATCTACCAGGCATTTTCCGCGCAGCCGAAATTCGACGACGGCATCACGCCAGCCTACACTTCGGTCGGCTCCTGGGTGGTAGGCGACACCCCGGCCGGCATCGGCATCCGCGAAGACGTGTCGCTGATCACCAAGGACACCAGCCGCTTTGTGCCGCATTATTTTGTCGACTGACGATCAAACAGCAAATTTGAAGCACGTTCCCTCCCCTTGATACCAGGAGCACTGATCTTATGAACTTTCTCCCCGTCGGCCTGCCCGCCTTTCTGTCTCACTTCGGACTCGCACTGTTGCTGGTCGCGATATTTTCCGTGGTGTATATTTTCATCACGCCCTACCATGAACTGCGCCTGATCCGCGCCGGCAACCACGCAGCCGCGGCCAGCCTGGCCGGCGCATTGCTCGGATATATCGCGGCCCTGGCTTCGGCCATCGCGAACAGCGTCAGCCTGCTCGACATGCTGGTGTGGGGCGTGGTGGCCCTGGTGGTGCAGTTGCTGGCTTTCCTGATTGTCAAGTTGCTGCTGCCGACGCTGCTGGCCGATATTCCGGAAAACAAGATCGCATCCGGCGTCTTTCTTGGTACAGTAAGTCTGGGCCTGGGCTTGTTGAATGCCGCTTGCATGACTTATTGATTAAGGATTTTCCGTGCCTCGTTTTTACGTTCCTACCCCGCTCGAAATCGGCCAGCAGCTGGTTTTGCCGGAAGCCGTCGCCCATCACCTGCTGGTGCTGCGGCTAGGGCCGGCGGCGCCCGTCACCCTGTTCAACGGCGAAGGCGGCGAATACACCGCCACCATCAGCAGCATTGAAAAAAAGCGCGTCGGTGTCGAGATCAAGACTTTCTCGCCGCGCGAGGCGGAGCTGCCGTATGCGATCACGCTGGCCCAGGCGCTGCCGGAATCGTCGAAACTCGACTGGATCATCGAAAAAGCCGTCGAACTCGGGGTCGCGGCGATCCAGCCGCTGGCGGCGCAGCGCTGCGTGGTGCGCCTCAACGGCGAGCGCGCCGAGAAGAAACAGAACCACTGGCAAGCGGTGATCGTCGCCGCCGCCGAACAGAGCGGCCGCAACCGCCTGCCCACCCTGTCCAGCCTCAGCCCTTTCAACGACTGGGCGCAACAGCAGGACCTGCACAAGCGCATCCTGCTGTCGCCGCGCGGCGAGCAATCGCTGTCGGACTGGGCGCGCCACCAGCCGCCGCAGGCGCTGGCGCTGCTGATCGGCCCGGAAGGCGGGTTCACGGAAGCGGAAGAAAACCTGGCCTGCAGCCAGGGCGCGCTGATGTTGTCGATGGGGCCGCGGATACTGCGCACCGAAACCGCCGGCCTGGCGGCGCTGGCCGCGATCAACGCGATCTGGGGCGAGATGTAGTTTCGCCAACCCGGCGCTTGCCTCTATCGATCCTACAATTTGTTCTAAGCAAAAATATAAGTGCTGGCTAGAATGGTAAACGCAATCAAGACACAATCGTTTTCAGTTGCGCAACTATTCAAAGCCCTTACCGCGTTGTAAGATCGATCTTCTCAACTGCTTTGCATTTACAGAGCAGCAACCTGCCTCGATGGCTGACGTTGTATCACGCGTTCATTATTGACGCATTTTTACTCAGGAGAATATTATGGGACTGCTGGATTCGGTACTTGGCGCAATCGGTGGCGGCGGCCAACAGCAAGCAGGTGGAAATAACACGCAAGCCCTGTTGATCCAGGCGGCATTGCCGCTGGTCCTCAAGGCGCTGCAAGGCGGAGGCGCGGGCCAGGCTGCCGGCACGGAAGCCGGTGCGGGCGGCGGCCTGCTCGGCGCGCTGGAAGGCGCCGGCCTGGGTTCGATCGTGCAATCATGGATAGGCACCGGCCAAAACCAGCCTATCTCGCCAGACCAGGTGCAACAGGCGCTGGGCGGCGGCCACCTGCAGGAACTGGCGCAAGCTGCCGGCATTTCGCCAGCGGAAGCGGCCGGCCACCTGTCGGAGATACTGCCCGGCCTGGTGGACAAGCTGACGCCGCACGGCGAAGCCAGCCCTGCTCCTGGCGGCGTCGACCTCGGCAGCTTGCTGGGCGGTCTCTTGGGCGGCAACAAACCGGCCTAAGCAAAACCGGGCTTGCCTGCCTGATTAAAAAATCGTCCTCCGGGGCGATTTTTTTTGGCCGCGGCAATCCTGGATTCCCGATTCAGTATCCAAAATTCAATAAAATAGCCGTTTTATCAATTAAAAATCGAGCAATCCGCTGCGGTTCGACTTCCGTGCAGGGGCAAGAGGCCGAAAGCATTTATAATGCAGGGTTTTGGCAACAAATATTCCGGTCACTTCAATGAAGGTATTTCGCGGACTTCCCAACGCCGAATCGCGCGCGCCTTGCGCGCTCACCATCGGCAACTTTGACGGCGTGCATCGCGGCCACCAGGTGCTGCTCGCGCACGTCCGCAAGGCTGCCACCGAGCTGGGGCTGGATGCCGCGGTAATGACGTTCGAGCCGCACCCGCGCGAGTTTTTTGCGCAACGCGCCGGCCAGCCGGGCAATATGCCGACCCGTGTCGCCAACCTGCGCGACAAGCTGCAGTCGCTGTCCCAGGCTGGCATAGACCGCGTGATCGTCGAACATTTCAACGCCAGCTTTGCCGCCATGTCGCCCCAGGATTTCATTGAGAAAGTACTGGTTGAGGGCTTGCATGTGAAATGGCTGATGGTCGGCGAAGATTTCTGCTTCGGCGCCCGCCGCGCCGGCAATATCGCGACCTTGATCGAGGCCGGCAAGAAATACGGTTTCCAGGTCGAGACCCTGCCAACCGTCATGAACGACGGCGCGCGGGTATCGTCGTCGGCGGTGCGCGCGGCGCTGGCGGCCGGCGATTTCAGCCACGCACGGGCGCTGCTGGGCCATCCGTACTCCATCTCGGGGCATGTGGTGCATGGCAAGAAGCTCGGCCGCACCATCGGCTTCCCGACCCTGAACCTGCGCGTCAACCATAAACTGCCGGCGCTGTCCGGCATCTTCGTGGTCAACGTCCATGGCCTGGCCGACCGGCCTTTGCCGGCGGTCGCCAGCATCGGCATCCGCCCCACCGTGGACGACAGCGGCCGGGTGCTGCTGGAAAGTTATATCCTCGACTTTACCGGCGATTGCTACGGCAAGCTGATACAGGTCGAGTTTTTGCAAAAACTGCGCGACGAAGAGAAATATGTCGATTTGCCGACCCTGACCGCCGCGATTACGCGCGATGTCAGCAATGCACGCGCGTATTTCCGCCAGCATGGCCAGCACGACATGTCGGCGGTGTCGGCCACCGACCGAATTTGACGCTGTCAGCAACTCCTCGCGCTCTGCCTGCGCTTATGCCTGCATATGCGCCGGCTCCACAGAATTCCACTGAAGAAAATTATGTCCGACCAGACCAGCAAACCAGAAAACGATAAACCGGCGAAACCGCAAGGCAAGCCGCAAAATAAGCCGCAAAGCAAATACCCGGTCAACATGACCGAGACGCCTTTCCCCATGCGCGGCGATCTCGCCAAGCGCGAGCCGCAATGGGTCAAGCAGTGGCAGGAAAAGAAAGTCTACGAACGTATCCGCAAAGCTTCCAAGGGCCGCCCGAAATTCATCCTGCATGACGGCCCGCCCTACGCCAACGGCGAGATCCACCTGGGCCACGCCGTCAACAAGATCCTCAAGGACATGATCGTCAAGGCCCGCAACATGGCCGGCTTCGATGCGCCTTACGTGCCGGGCTGGGATTGCCACGGCATGCCGATCGAGATCCAGATCGAAAAGAAATACGGCAAGAACCTGCCGGTGGCCGAAGTGCAGTCGAAAGCGCGCGCTTACGCCAATGAACAGATCGACCTGCAACGAAAAGACTTTATCCGCCTCGGCGTGCTGGGCGAATGGGACAATCCGTATTTGACCATGGCCTTCGGCAATGAAGCCGACGAGCTGCGCGCCCTTGGCGCCATCCTGGAAAAAGGTTATGTGTACCGCGGCCTGAAACCGGTCAACTGGTGCTTCGACTGCGGTTCGGCCCTGGCTGAAGCAGAAGTGGAATACCAGGACAAGCGCGATCCGTCGATCGACGTCGGCTTCCCGTTCGCCGAGCCCGAAAAACTGGCTGCGGCCTTCGGTCTGCCATCGCTGCCGACCAATAAAGGCTATGCGGTGATCTGGACCACCACGCCATGGACCATCCCGTCCAACCAGGCGCTCAACGTCCATCCGGAAGTCGACTATGCGCTGGTGCAGACCGCGCGCAACGGCGAAGCGCTGCTGCTGATCCTGGCGCAGGACCTGGTCGAAGACGCGCTGCAGCGTTTCGGCCTCGAAGGCAAAACCATCGCCACCTGCAAAGGCGAAGCACTGGCCCTGATCAATTTCAAACATCCGCTGGCCGACAGCGATCCAGGCTATAACCGCCTGTCGCCGGTCTACCTGGGCGACTACGTCACCACCGACAGCGGCACCGGCATCGTGCACTCGGCGCCTGCCTACGGCATCGAAGACTTCATCTCCTGCAAGGCGCATGGCATGAAGGACGACGACATCATCAGCCCGGTCATGGGCGACGGCAAGTTCGCGTCCTGGCTGCCGTTCTTTGCCGGCATGACCATCTGGGAAGCGTCCAAGCCGATCTGCGCCAAGCTGGAAGAAGCCGGCGCGCTGTTCAAGCTGGTCATGTTCGACCACAGCTACATGCATTGCTGGCGCCATAAGACGCCGATCATCTACCGCGCTACGTCGCAATGGTTCGCCAGCATGGACAACCTGCCGAAGGACGGCCACCCGAGCCTGCGCGCAACCGCCCTGCAAGCGATCGAGGACACGGCCTTCTTCCCTGCCTGGGGCAAGGCGCGCCTGCACGGCATGATCGCCAACCGTCCCGACTGGACCCTGTCGCGCCAGCGCCAATGGGGTGTGCCGATGGCTTTCTTCGTGCACAAGGAAAGCGGCCAGCTGCATCCGCGCACGCCTGAACTGCTGGAACAGATCGCGCAGCGCGTCGAGCAGAGCGGGATCGAAGCCTGGCAGGCGCTGGATCCGAAAGAACTGCTGGGCGACGACGCCGTCAACTATGTCAAGAACAGGGACACGCTGGATGTCTGGTTCGATTCCGGCTCTACCCACCAGACGGTATTGCGCGGTTCGCACGCCAGCCAGCTGCAGTTCCCGGCCGACCTCTACCTGGAAGGCTCGGACCAGCATCGCGGCTGGTTCCACTCCTCGTTGCTGACCTCGGCCATGCTGAATGGCCGCGCGCCGTACAACGCGCTGTTGACGCACGGTTTCGTGGTCGACGGCGAAGGCCGCAAGATGTCGAAGTCGCTGAAGAACGGCGTCGAGCCGCAAAAGGTGGCCGACTCGCTGGGCGCGGAAATCCTGCGCCTGTGGGTTGCCTCCAGCGACTATTCCGGCGAAATCACCATCTCCGAAGAGATCCTCAAGCGCGTGACGGAATCGTACCGCCGCATCCGCAACACCTTGCGCTTCCTGCTGGCCAACACCTCGGACTTCAATCCGGCAACCGATGCGGTGCCGATCGCCGAGCTGCTGGAAATCGACCGCTATGCGATCGCCAGCATGGCGCAGCTGCAGGCCGACATCCTGAATCACTACGAGGCCTACGAATTCCATCCGGTGATCTCGAAGCTGCAGATGTACTGCTCGGAAGACCTCGGCGGCTTCTATCTCGATATCCTGAAAGACCGCCTGTACACCAGCGGCGTCAACTCGCCGGCGCGCCGCTCCGCGCAAACCGCGATCTGGCATATCACCCAAGCCCTGCTACGGGTGATGGCGCCGACGCTGTCGTTCACGGCGGAAGAAGCCTGGTCGTTCTTCGCCAGCCCGGAAGCGTTTGCCGCCAGCGATGAAACCATTTTCACGCAGACCTATTACACGCTGCCGGAAATCAGCGGCGCCGCGGCCCTGATCGAGAAATTCAACGCCATACGCGCGGTACGCGCCGACGTCACCAAGCAGCTGGAAGAAGTGCGGGTGGCAGGCGGCATCGGTTCTTCGCTGCAGGCCGAGGTGGAAATCAAGGCGGCCCCGGCCAAGCATGCGCTGCTCGGCAGCCTGGGCGACGACCTGAAATTTGTCTTGATCACCTCCAGCGCCACAGTGTCCGAAGTGGCGACGGAAGCCGAAGAAACGATCGTGGTCACGCCGTCGGCGCAGCAGAAATGCGAACGCTGCTGGCATTACCGGGCCGACGTCGGCAGCCACCCGGAACATCCGGGCCTGTGCGGACGCTGCGTCGCCAACCTGTTCGGCAGCGGCGAAGACCGGCATTTTGCTTAAGCGATGAAGTAGATTAACCAGGCGCGGCCTGCAATCGGCTACAAGCTTGCAGGCTGCGCATTTTGCCACATAGTTAAGAATCGACATGGCCACAAAAAAACGCTCTTCCGCTTCATCTTCTTCCAGCTACGGCCTGGCGCCATGGCTGGCTATCGCCGCGCTGGTGCTGCTGATCGACCAGCTGACCAAGATCACCATCGTGCGCCTGTTCAGCTACGGCGAATCGCAGCCGGTGACTTCCTTCTTCAACCTGGTGCTGGTGTATAACAAGGGCGCCGCGTTCAGCTTCCTGTCCACCGAATCGGGCTGGCAACGCTATTTCTTCACTGCGCTCGGCATCGCCGCCGCGCTGTTCATCACTTTCCTGCTGAAACGCCATGCCGGACAACGCATGTTCTGCACTGCGCTGGCGCTGATCCTGGGCGGCGCCATCGGCAACGTGGTCGACCGCATCGCCTACGGCCACGTGATCGATTTCCTCGACATCTACGTGCGCAACTGGCACTGGCCGGCTTTCAATATCGCCGATAGCGCGATCTGCGTCGGTGCGGTATTGTTTGTCATTGACGAGCTGCGGCGCGTAAACAAGTAAGCAAGCAAGTAGCCAATACATAACGTTTCCAGGAGCAGGTATGGATCTCGCTGGTAAAAAAATCGTGCTGGGACTGACCGGCGGCATCGCCTGCTACAAGGCGGCCGAATTCGCGCGCGCGCTGATCAAGGCCGGCGCTTCGGTGCAGGTGGTGATGACCGCGGCGGCAACCCACTTCATTACCCCAGTCACCATGCAGGGCTTGTCGGGCAAGCCGGTGTTTACCGACCAATGGGATGCGCGCATCGGCAACAACATGCCGCACATCGACCTCACCCGCGACGCCGACGCCATCGTGATCGTGCCCTGCTCCGCCGATTTCATCTTCAAGCTGGCGCATGGCGCCTGCGACGACTTGCTGTCGACGCTATGCGTAGCGCGCCCGGCGATGCTGCCCTTGCTGGTAGCGCCGGCGATGAATGTCGAGATGTGGCAAAACGCGGCAACCCAGCGCAACCTGGCGCAACTGCTGGCCGACGGCATACAGCTGCTCGGCCCTGACGCCGGCGAACAGGCTTGCGGCGAAGTCGGCATGGGCCGCATGCTGGAAGCCCATGAGCTGCTGACGGAAGTAGTCGCCTCATTCCAGCCCAAGCTGCTGAAAGGCAAACGCCTGCTGCTGACCGCCGGCCCGACTTTCGAACCGATAGATCCGGTGCGCGGCATCACCAATCTCTCATCCGGGAAAATGGGCTACGCCGTGGCCCGCGCTGCTTACGAGGCGGGCGCCGAAGTCACCCTGGTATCCGGCCCGACCGCGCTTGCCACGCCCTACGGCGTGCGCCGCATCAGCGTCCAGACCGCGCAGCAGATGCACGATATCGTGATGGCGCAGCTGGCCGGCGCCGACAGCCGCACCGATATCTTCGTCGCCGTTGCGGCGGTAGCCGACTGGCGGGTAGCCAACGCCAGCCCGCAGAAACTGAAAAAGAATGCCGACGGCAGCGCGCCCGAACTGGTGTTCGAGCAAAATCCCGATATCCTGGCAGCAGTTGCAGCATTGCCGAAAGCGCCTTACTGTGTCGGTTTTGCGGCCGAATCGGAAAACCTGCTGCAATATGGCGAGGCCAAGCGGCTGCGGAAAAACGTGCCGCTATTGGTGGGCAATATCGGCCATGACACGTTTGGCAAGGACGATAACCAGCTGGTATTGTTTGACGCCAGCGGCCACACCAACCTGCCGCGCGCCGGCAAGCAGCAGCTGGCGCGCCAGCTGATTGCAGCAATCGCCGATCGTCTTGTTTAGCGCCTGCATGCCGCTGCCGGTTTCAACGCCGGCGGCTTGCATCGAAAAATCCGCAGTAGCTTGATGAACACCGGGCGGGATGATTCCTGCCATGCCTGTTGCACCAGCCTCTATTATTTCACTTATAGATTGTTACAAAATTCAATGAATATCATCGACGTCAAAATTCTCGACCCGCGCATGCAAGACCAGCTGCCAGCCTACGCCACCGAAGGCAGTGCAGGCCTCGACCTGCGCGCCTGCCTGGATGCCGCGCTGACGATCAAACCCGGTGAAACCCACCTGATCCCGACCGGCCTGGCGATCCACATCGGCGACCCGGCTTACGCAGCGATGATCCTGCCGCGCAGCGGCCTCGGCCATAAACACGGCATCGTGCTGGGGAACCTGGTGGGCCTGATCGACTCTGATTACCAGGGTCAGCTGATGGTTTCAACCTGGAACCGCGGAACGACCGAATTTACCCTTAACCCGATGGACCGGCTGGCGCAATTGATCATCGTGCCTGTAGCACGTGTCCGTTTTAATGTCGTAGCCGATTTCGAGAGCAGCGAACGCGGCGCAGGCGGCTTCGGCAGCACCGGAAAACATTGATGGAGAAATTGATGAGATTGACGCGTAACAATGGATGGCAGGGAGTCAGGCGCTGTGCAACGCTAACACTGCCAGTGCTGTTGCTGGCAGCCTGTGCCATCCAGGAGCCTGCAGGCACCCAGCCGCAAACCGTGCCAGTCCCTTCCAAGCCCGCCGTGCCTGCACCGCCGCCGCAACAGGCGGAATTGAAAGCCTTGATCGGCTTGCAAGACCGTTTGTACGACGTCGCCGCGCCTTTGCTGGTGAACAATGCGCTGCTGTGCCGGAACAATGCGCGCAACCTGCTGGGTTTCACCGCCAAGACAAAATATTCCTATACCTCTGAATTCATTGACGCGGCGAGCTCTCTCGGCCTGAGCGACCAGCTGCAAGTGACCGGCGTGCTGGCCGGCAGCGGCGCCGCCAAGGTCGGCCTGCAGCGCGGCGACCTGCTGGTCAGCATCCAGGACAAGCCGGTGCCGACCGGCGCCGACGCCGAGCGCCAGACTGCCTTGCTGCTCGGTCCGCTGGTCAACGGCCGCAACAGCATCAAGGTCGCCATTGCGCGCAACGGCGGCAACCAGGTCCTGAACATCCCGCTGACCCGTGCTTGCGCCTTCGGCATCGAACTGGGCAATACCGAGAATGTGATCAGCTATGCTGACGGCCGGCGTGTGCTGATCAGCAGCGGCATGATGAAATACACCAAGAGCGACGATGAGCTGGCGCTGGTGATCGCCAAGGAAATGGCGCACAACACGCTGACCCACCCATCGCGCCAGCGCAATACCGCCACCATGACCGGTGTCATCGACAACCTGATCCGCCTCAAGCCGGACACCGCCGCGCTGAACGGCATGGCCGGCGTCAAGCCTTACCCGCAGCAACTGGATGCGGCGGCCGACAAGCTGTCGCTGTACATGGTTGCGCGCGCCGGCTACAAGGTCGACGATGCCGCGGCTTTCTGGCAGCGGCTGGCGAGCAGCTACCCGGCCAGCGTGCTCAACGGTTATACCGCGATCCATCCCGGCACGGACTATCGCCTGTCGGCGATCCAGCAGGCGGTTTCGGATATCCAGGCCAAGCAGGCGACCGGAACCACCATACAGCCATGACCAAACGCTCCATCGTTGCGGCGATGGAGCGCCTCCCAATGCCGAATGCAGCGGCGACCATAAAAAAAGCCTGAATCACTTGCGTGCGTTCAGGCTTTTTCAACATGCCAGGCAAATGCCCGGCAGTATCGGCTTGCTTATTCGACTTCGACAGTTTCTTCAGGGGCCGCAGGCGAGGACGAATCCTTTTCTGCAAAGTCCAGGCTGATCAGGTCCTTGTCGTCGAGATCGACAGTTACGCGGCCACCAGTCACCAGCTTGCCGAACAACAGTTCGTCAGCCAGCGCCTTGCGGATCATGTCCTGGATCAGGCGTGCCATCGGCCGCGCGCCCATCAGCGGGTCGAAGCCCTTCTTGGCCAGGAACTTGCGCAAGTTTTCGGTGAAGATCGCTTCCACTTTCTTCTCGTGCAGCTGCTCTTCCAGCTGCATCAGGAACTTGTCGACCACGCGCAGGATGACTTCTTCGTCCAGTGCATGGAAGCTGATGATGGAATCGATGCGGTTACGGAATTCCGGCGTAAACATACGCTTGATATCCGCCATCTCATCGCCGGCTTCTTTCTTGTCGGTAAAGCCGATCGAACGTTTTTGCAGGCTTTCCGCGCCGGCATTGGTGGTCATGATGATGATCACGTTGCGGAAATCCGCCTTGCGTCCGTTATTGTCGGTCAATGCGCCGTGGTCCATCACTTGCAGCAGGATATTGAAAATGTCCGGGTGGGCTTTTTCGATTTCATCCAGCAGCAGCACCGCATGCGGCTTCTTGGTCACGGCCTCGGTCAGCAGACCGCCCTGGTCGAACCCGACATAACCCGGCGGCGCGCCAATCAGGCGGCTCACCGCATGACGCTCCATGTATTCGGACATGTCGAAACGGATCAGGTCGATGCCGAGGATGAACGCCAGCTGCTTGGCCACCTCGGTCTTGCCGACGCCGGTCGGACCGGAGAACAGGAAGGAGCCGATCGGGCGGTCGGTCTTGCCCAGGCCGGCGCGCGCCATCTTGATCGCCGACGCCAGGGCGTCGATCGCCGGATCCTGGCCGAACACCACATTGCGCAAATCGCGGTCTATGGTTTGCAGCTTGCTGCGGTCGTCCTGGTTGACCGACTGCGGCGGAATCCGCGCAATCTTGGCGATGATGTCTTCGATCTCGCCCTTGCCGATCGTCTTTTTCTGCTTCGACTTCGGCAGGATGCGCTGCGCCGCGCCGGCTTCATCGATCACGTCGATGGCCTTGTCCGGCAGATGGCGGTCGTTGATGAAACGCGCCGCCAGTTCAGCCGCGCTGGTGAGCGCGGAGGCCGAATACTTGACGCCGTGGTGTTCTTCAAAGCGCGATTTCAGGCCGCGCAGGATTTGCACGGTTTGCTCTACCGTCGGCTCGTTGACGTCGATTTTCTGGAAACGGCGCGACAAGGCATGGTCTTTTTCAAACACGCCGCGGAATTCGGTGTAAGTGGTCGCACCGATGCATTTCAGCTGGCCGCTGGACAAAGCCGGTTTCAGCAGGTTCGATGCATCCAGCGTGCCGCCCGAGGCGGAACCGGCGCCGATGATGGTGTGGATTTCATCGATGAACAGGATGCCGTTCGGACTGTCTTTCAGCTGCTTGAGCACCGCTTTCAGGCGCTGCTCGAAATCGCCGCGGTACTTGGTGCCGGCCAGCAGCGAACCCATGTCGAGCGAATAGACGATCGCGCTTTGCAGGATTTCAGGGACGTCGCCCTGGGTGATGCGCCATGCCAGCCCTTCCGCAATCGCGGTCTTGCCGACGCCGGCTTCGCCGACCAGCAGAGGATTGTTCTTGCGGCGCCGGCACAAGGTCTGGATCACGCGTTCGACCTCGTACTCGCGGCCGATCAGCGGATCGATCTTGCCTTCGGCCGCCAGCTTGTTCAGGTTTTGCGTGAACTGGTCAAGCGGACTTTCCTTGGCCTGGCCTTCGGCCTGCACTTCTTCCGCACCTTCGGAAGATTTCTGCGCGTCGGCCTGCTGGTCCTTGCGCACCCCGTGCGAGATGAAATTCACCACGTCGAGCCGCGTCACGCCTTGCTGGTGCAGGTAATACACCGCGTGCGAATCCTTTTCGCCGAAGATGGCGACCAGCACGTTGGCGCCGGTCACTTCCTTCTTGCCGTTGGAAGCCGATTGCACATGCATGATGGCGCGCTGGATCACGCGCTGAAAACCAAGGGTCGGCTGGGTGTCCACTTCATTCGAACCCGGCACCGTCGGTGTGTTGTCGCCAATGAAGATGGTCAGCGTCTTGCGCATATCATCAATGTTGACCGCACACGCACGCAGCACCTCTGCCGCGGACGGGTTGTCTAGCAGAGCCAGCAGCAGGTGTTCAACCGTGATGAACTCGTGCCTTGCTTGTCGTGCCTCGACAAACGCCATGTGCAAACTTACTTCCAGTTCCTGCGCAATCATGCTTCCTCCATCATGCATTGCAGGGGATGCCCTGCTTTGCGTGCGTGCGTTAATACCAGTTCAACCTTGGTGGAAGCGATATCTTTCGGATATACCCCACACATGCCTTTGCCATCGCGATGCACCTTCAACATTATCTGCGTTGCGGCTTCACGATCCTTGTTGAAGTATTCCTGCAGGATGGCGACCACGAACTCCATTGGAGTGTAGTCGTCATTGAGCAAAAATACTTGATACATGGGGGGCGGCTTGAGCTTTTGCTCTTGTCGCGTCGCTACTGTCCCGTCTTCGTGCTTGGTTACCATGCGCCTATTCTAAAACCTTCCGCCAAATGCGCAACGCGCGACACAGAATAAAATATTGCTTATAACGATATTACGCGTTTTCCGATTGCTATGCAGATGACGATAGAAGAGATTAAATCAAGAGCAAAAAAACGGCCGAAACCAGAAAATTAATTGCACAAAGGAAATTACTTGACTTTTTTATTTTTAACGCGAACAATGACATTCATTGATAAGCATGTTTCAGCTTGTTAATAGAAGTGAGCAAGTTCTAGAAGGGGCAGCGTTACGCGAGGCTTCTTGCTTTTACGGCTCGTGTGATTGTTATTATTTGAAAGACGCTATTTTATGGCAACAGGTACAGTCAAGTGGTTCAACGATTCTAAGGGCTTCGGCTTTATCACTCCGGATGACGGCGGTGAAGATTTGTTTGCACACTTTTCCGCAATCCAGATGAACGGCTTCAAGACCCTCAAAGAAGGTCAAAAAGTCCAGTTCGAAGTCACGCAAGGCCCTAAAGGCAAGCAAGCTTCTAACATCCAAGCTCCTTAATTTCGCTTTGCGTCATTAAGCCGCGTTTGTAAAAAACCTCACCGTGGTGAGGTTTTTTTATAGGTACGGCCTGCAACAGCACAAAAAAAAGCCAGGACACGTCCTGGCTTTTTTGCAAAAACGACAAAATTACATGTTTTCGATCAGCACTTCACCGAAACCGGAGCAGGAAACCTGGGTTGCGCCTTCCATCAGGCGGGCGAAGTCGTAGGTGACCTTTTTCGAGGTAATCGACTTTTGCATCGATTCGATGATCAGGTCAGCAGCTTCGACCCAGCCCATGTGGCGCAGCATCATTTCCGCCGACAGGATCAGCGAACCCGGGTTGACGTAGTCCTTGCCTGCATACTTAGGCGCAGTACCGTGGGTTGCTTCAAACATCGCAACCGAATCCGACAGGTTGGCGCCCGGCGCAATGCCGATGCCGCCGACTTGTGCCGCCAGGGCGTCGGAAATGTAGTCGCCGTTCAGGTTCAGGGTGGCGATCACGCTGTATTCGTTCGGACGCAGCAGGATTTGTTGCAGGAATGCATCAGCGATCGAATCCTTGACGATGATTTCGCGGCCAGTCTTCGGGTTCTTGAATTTCGCCCATGGGCCGCCGTCGATCAGCTCGGCGCCGAATTCCTTTTGCGCCAGGGCATATGCCCAGTCACGGAAGCCGCCTTCGGTGAACTTCATGATATTGCCCTTGTGGACAATAGTCACGGATGGCTTGTCGTTGTCGATAGCGTACTGGATCGCCTTGCGCACCAGGCGCTCGGTGCCTTCACGCGAAACCGGCTTGACGCCGATGCCGGAGGTGCCAGGGAAACGGATCTTCTTGACGCCCATTTCCTTGATCAGGAATTCGATCAGTTTCTTGGCGCCGTCGCTGCCTTCCTGCCATTCGATACCGGCGTAGATGTCTTCCGAGTTTTCGCGGAAAATCACCATGTCGGTCTTTTCCGGCTCACGCACCGGCGAAGGCACGCCCTTGAAATAACGCACCGGGCGCAGGCAGACGTACAGGTCCAGCTCTTGGCGCAGGGCCACGTTCAGGGAACGGATGCCGCCGCCGACCGGCGTGGTCAACGGGCCTTTGATCGAAACGACGTAATCCTTGATTGCAGCCAGGGTCTCTTCCGGCAGCCAGACGTCAGGACCGTACACTTTGGTCGACTTTTCGCCGGCGAACACTTCCATCCAGCTGATCTTGCGCTTGCCTGCATATGCCTTGGACACCGCGGCGTCCACAACCTTGATCATGACCGGGCTGATATCGACGCCGGTGCCATCGCCTTCGATGTAAGGAATGATCGGATTGTCAGGGACGTTGATCGAAAAATCGGCGTTGACGGTGATTTTTTTGCCTTCAGCAGGCACTTTGATATGTTGGGACATCTGTGTACTCCGGAGTTGAGGAGGTAAAAACTACCAGTGCGGTTGGATTTGAAACACGGTCGGTCTTATATAAGACATAAGACAAGCATTCCATATTATGCACTAGTATTTTACTAGACGCCATGTTTTTGCGACACCCGCACCGTGCTTCCTCCATGGCGAAGCACTATACTAGCGCCATGTCCCTGATTCTGTTCAACAAACCATTTCAAGTGATGTGCCAGTTCTCGGCCCATCCCGGCCGCCCTACGCTGGCCGACTACATCAAGATCCCCGATATCTACCCGGCCGGACGGCTCGATGCCGATAGTGAAGGATTATTGTTGCTTACCGATGACGGCCAGCTGCAGCACAACATCAGCCATCCAGCGGCGAAGCAGCCCAAGACTTACATGGCGCAAGTCGAAGGCTTGCCGACCGAGGCCCTGCTGGAGCGCTTGCGGCATGGCGTCGATCTCGGCGACTTCCGCAGCAAGCCGTGCCAGGTGCGCCAGATCGAAGCGCCCGACTGGCTATGGCCGCGCGATCCGCCGATCCGCCAGCGCCAGGACAAACCCACCAGCTGGCTGGCGCTGACCCTGACCGAAGGCAAGAACCGCCAGGTGCGGCGCATGACGGCGGCGGTGGGATTGCCGACCTTGCGCCTGGTGCGGGTGGCGATCGGGCAGGTGTCGCTGCAAAGCCATCCGCTGTGGCCGGGCGAGTCGCTGGCGATCGATCCCGCCGACCTGACCACCTTGAGGAAGTAGCAGTCGATACAAATTGATACAAGTTTCTGGTCTTTTTAAAAAAGAGTGTCAACCATACGTTTCCGAGGGTCGTTAATTGCAGTGATTCAAGTGAATCATCGATTGATTAACTCGCTAACTGAATGGATTTGAAAATGAAAAAACTGATCGCTGCTCTGATTGCTGGCCTGTTCGCTTCTTCCGTTTTCGCTGCCGACGCAGCCCCAGCTGCTCCTGCAGCACCTGCTGCCGCTTCCGCTGAAGCATCGGCGCCTGCAGCCAAGAAGACCACGCACAAAGTCAAGAAGGCTAAGAAAGCCGCTAAAGCAAAAGCTGCAAAAGCTGAAGCTCCAGCAGCCGACGCTGCTCCTGCTGCCAAGTAATTCCGGCATCAGTTTCGACAAAAGGCAGGCGCGTCCTGCCTTTTTTTACGTCCTGAAACAATTAATATCCGCAGCCGGCGCCCCTCTGCCGATTTGCCTCTCTGTATAATCTCCCGATCCTAAAGGAGCATTATCGACATGAGAAAAATTCGCCCAGCCTACCTCGCAACCACCGCCGCCCTCATCGCAAGCCTCGCCGCAGCCGTACTGCCGGCAGCGGCCCAGGAAATCCAGCAGCTCCCGGTCACTCCCCTGAATATCGGCATCCATGTGATCAAGGCCGAAGTGGCGCGCAGCGAAGAACAGCGCGAACAAGGCCTCATGTTCCGCAAGAAAATGGGCGCCAACGAAGGCATGGTGTTTGTGTTCGAGACTCCTGCGGGCATCTGCATGTGGATGAAGAACACCCTGATTCCGCTGTCGGTGGCATTCATCGACGCCAAAGGCGCGATCCTGAACGTCGAGGAAATGAAGGCGCAGACACTGGATTCCCATTGCGCCCAAGGCGCGGCATCTTATGCGCTGGAGATGAACAAGGGCTGGTTCAAGGAAAAGAACATCAAGCCCGGCACCGTGATCCAGGGTTTGCCGCAGCTGTAGACAAGCAGGAGAAAAGCAGCGGCTAGACGCCGCTGCCCGCAGACGGGGCAAAAAACAAAGCAGAAAAACCCTGCATGACATGCGTCATGCAGGGTTTTTCTTGATCCGGCAACAACTCAGTAAAAAGCGCCAGCCTGGCCAGCGCTCAATTACTTGCTATTAAGCAGCCAGTGCTTTCAGAGCAGCGTTCAGACGGCTCTTATGGCGCGCAGCCTTGTTCTTGTGGATGATTTTCTTGTCCGCGATACGATCGATAGTCGATACGGAGTTTTGCAGGACCAGCGCTGCTGCAGCCTTGTCGCCGCCAGTGATTGCCTTGCGGGCAGCTTTGATAGCTGTGCGCAGGGTCGAACGCTGGCTGGAGTTGTGCAGGTTTTGCTGAACTGCTTGACGAGCACGCTTACGTGCTTGTGCGGTATTTGCCATTTATATTTCCTAAAACGAGGTCGGGAATGCTAACGCGGCAAACCAGACCGCGGCGCAGAATTCTGTAAAGCCACGGATTATAACCAGTTTTTGGGAAACAGGCAAACCCCCTCTTGCTTTGGAAGCAATTCTGTCGCAAGAAAGCAGCGTTGCCAGAGTGGCAAGCCGATATTATGATCGCCACGGGAACGATCCAGCCAGGACTTTATCACAGTCAGTGTTTGCCGGAGGCAAGCCAAACCCGGTGCCAACTCTCGCTTCTCCACCTCCTGAGAAAGCTGCGGCAGGCGATCTGCTCCAGCTATAATGCCGCTCCATGAACTTGCATAAAACGCTTGCCACCGTCTCTGGCATGACCATGGTGTCGCGTGTGACGGGCCTGATTCGCGAAATCCTGTACGCGCGCGCATTCGGCGCCGACGGTTATACAGACGCCTTCGCCATCGCTTTCCGCATTCCCAACCTGTTGCGCCGGCTGTTTGCCGAAGGGGCTTTTTCACAGGCGTTCGTGCCCATCCTGGGCGAATACAAGAACCAGAAAGGCGAAGCCGCGACCAAAGAACTGGTCGACCACGTCGCCACCGTGCTGACCTGGGCCATGCTGTTTACCTGCATCATCGGCATCCTGGCCACCCCGGTGCTGGTGTATTTCATCGCCACCGGCCTGAAAGACAACAAGGAAATATTCGACGCCTCGGTATTCATGACCCGGATCATGTTCCCTTACATCGGTTTCATGTCCTTTGTAGCGCTGGCCGGCGGCATCCTGAATACCTGGCATGAATTCAAGATCCCGGCCTTCACCTCGGTGCTGCTCAACCTGGCTTTCATCGTCGCTTCGCTGTTCGTTGCGCCTTATATGCAGCACCCTATCTATGCAATGGCGTTTGCGGTGCTGGTCGGCGGCGTGCTGCAAGTGGCGATCCAGGTGCCGGCGCTGCTCAAGGTCGGCATGCTGCCGCGGATTGCGCTCAGTCCCATGGCCGGCTTGCGCGACCTGGGCGTGCAACGGGTGCTGAAAAAAATGGGGCCGGCGGTGTTTGCGGTGTCGGCCGCCCAGCTCAGCCTGCTGATCAACACCAACATCGCCTCGCGCCTGGGACATGGCAGCGTGTCTTTACTCACCTACGGCGATCGCCTGATGGAGTTTCCGACAGCACTGCTGGGCGTGGCGCTCGGCACCATCCTGCTGCCTAGCCTGTCAAAAGCCAATGCAGACAAAGACCATGGCGAGTATTCATCGCTGCTGGACTGGGGACTGCGCCTGACCTTCCTGCTGGCGCTGCCGTCCGCGGTCGGCCTGGCAACCTTGTCAGTGCCGTTGACGGCAACCCTGTTCCAGCACGGCAAATTCGACGCCGCTTCGGTGGCCGTCACCAGCCAGGTGCTGATTGCCTATGGCGTGGGCCTGATCGGCCTGATCGTCGTGAAGATCCTGGCTCCCGGTTTTTATGCCAAGCAAGATATCCGCACGCCGGTCAAGATTGCCGTCGGTGTATTGATCGCCACACAATTGATGAACTACCTGTTCGTGCCGGTGTTCGCAGTGGCCGGCCTGGCGCTGTCGATCAGCGTCGGCGCCTGCCTCAACGCCGGGTTCCTGCTGTGGAGCCTGATGCGGCGCGGCATCTACAAGCCGGAAGCTGGCTGGATCCGCTATTTCATACGCCTGCTGGGCGCCCTGTTCCTGATGGCCGCAGTTGCGCTGTGGTGCGGCCAGCAATTCGACTGGACCGGCCCGCACACCAGCTCCCTGGCGCGCATTGCCGCCCTGTGCGTAGTGTTGGCTGCCTGTGGCACTACTTACTTTGGAGCACTATTGGCGATGGGATTCCGATTCCGCGATTTCAAGCGGATTGCGCGTTAACTGGATCGCACAGTAGAAAATAGTTTGCCAGTGCAGTGTTTCGCGATAAGGGAGCTTCAGAAATGGTGTATTTTTGTGTCAGGCTAGACGCAAACCGGAGCGATAGTACAACTATCGCGAGGATTTGCAACGACGCATGACGCGAAAAGGCGCCGTTTATGAAGTTTCATTATTGCGAAACACTGCACTAGAATAGAGTCATGACGATCACATCCTTAGAGTACTTTACTTCGTTGGTGAAACAAGCCAACGATGTCCCGTTGTTCGAGGCCGCCCTGGCGATCGCGCAGGATGTCTATCCCAAGCTGGATTTCGATGCGCCGCAGAACGAGCTGGACCGGCTGGCCAACACCTTGCGCCTGCGCCTGCCGGCGGATGCCTCGGCAATCCAGAAACTGCGCCTGCTGAACCAGTTCTTCTACCAGGAGCTGGGATTCGCGATCAACGTCAATCATTATTACGACACCGACAACAGCTACCTGCACCGGGTGATCGTCAAGCGGCGCGGCATCCCGATATCGCTGGCGCTGGTCTACATGGAGCTGGCGCAGCAGATCGGCTTGCCGGTCAAAGGAGTGTCCTTCCCAGGCCATTTCCTGATGAAGCTGACTGTGCCCTCAGGCGATATCATGATTGATCCGGCCAACGGCGCCAGCCTGTCGCGCGAGGAACTGGAAGAACGGCTAGAGCCTTACCTGCCGACAGAAAACGACGAAGAAAGAGCGGCCAGCCGGCTATCGCTGATCAGCTACCTGCAAATCGCCCACCCGCACGACATCCTGGTGCGCATACTGCGCAACCTGAAAGCCATCTACCAGCAAAGCAACCATTGGCAGCGGCTGCTGGAAGTGCAGCAGCGGATCCTGATCCTGCTGCCTGGCGACGCCGTCGAACGACGCGACCGCGGACTGGCGTTTGCGCAACTGGATTGCCCGCAAGCAGCCTTGGACGACCTGGAACATTACCTGGCGCAGCGGCCGCTGGCAGCCGATGCGGCCGCCTTGCGCGTGCAAGTGGCGGAACTGCGCGAGGCTTGCAAGCGCTTGAATTGATTAATTGGCGTTGGCCGCGGGCCACTCGCTGCGCAACAGCGAGAGCATCAGCATGTCGTGATACCGGCCGCCCCAATGCCCAACCTGGCGCATGCGCCCTTCGTCGACAAAACCGAGCTGGCGCAGCAGCTTGAGCGAACCTAGGTTTTCGGGATGGACCATGGCCTCGATCCGGTTCAGCGCCATCTCGGCGAAACCCCAGGTCATGACGGCAGTCAGCGTCTCGCGCATGAAGCCCTGTTTCTGGGCCGATGCCGAAAGTTCATAGCCGATCATGCATTTGCGCCAGTTCCGGTCCCAGCGGAACAAGCCGCACGAACCCAGCAACTGGTTATTCCCCTTGGCCTGGATGCCCCAGCGGGTCCCCGGATTTTCATCCAGGCGAAAACTGGCAAAGCGTTTGATCAGGCCCTTTGCTGCGTCCAGGTCCTGCAAGGGATCGACGCCAAACCAGCGCATCAGCTCGGGATCGCCGTGCATGGCGAGTATCTGTTCTGCATCGCGCTCGATTATCTCGCGCAGGAGCAGGCGTTCGGTCTGGATGACGGGGAAAGCCGGGGCTTCGCTCATTGCTTAACCATGTCCTTCAATGAAAGGTTGCGTAGATCTCGAATGAAGGCGCGGCCTTCCCTGTCGCCACAAAACTGCCTGCTTATCCCTTGCTGCGCGCCTCGATCACTTCCCACTTCTCCAGGCTCTCCAGCAGCAGGCCGTCGATTTCTGCGAAGCGGTCGTTGAGGCGTTTCACCTCGTCCGGTTTCTGCTTGTACAGGTCGGGATCGGCCAGCTGGCTGGAAATGGCTTTCTGTTCCGCTTCCAGCTTGGCGATCAGCAGCGGCAATTCTTTCAGCTCTTGCTGTTCCTTGTAGCTGAGTTTTTTCTGCTTGACGGCCGGTTCTGCCTTGGCTTCCACCTTGGCTTCGCTCTTGGCCTTGGCAATCACCGCCGACTGGCTCGGACGCACACGCTCCCAGTCGGTGTAGCCGCCCACATATTCGCGCCACATGCCGTCGCCCTCGGCGGCGATCACCTGGGTCACCACGTTGTCGAGGAAGGTGCGGTCATGGCTGACCAGGAACACCGTGCCGCTATAGTCTTCCAGCAATTCTTCCAGCAGTTCCAGCGTATCGATATCGAGGTCGTTGGTCGGCTCATCCAGCACCAGCACGTTGGCCGGCTTGGCGAACAGGCGCGCCAGCAGCAGGCGGTTGCGCTCGCCGCCGGACAGCGACTTGACCGGCGAACGGGCGCGTTCCGGGGCGAACAGGAAATCGTTCAGGTAAGTCATCACGTGCTTGCGCTGGCCGTTGATCTCGACCCAGTCGCTGCCCGGCGCGATGGTGTCGGCCAGGCTCGCGTCTTCGTTCAGCTGCGCGCGCATCTGGTCGAAATACGCGATCTGCAATTTGGTGCCCTGCTTGACCGTGCCGCTGTCGGGCTGGTCTTCGCCCAGGATCAGTTTCAGCAGCGTGGTCTTGCCGGCGCCGTTCTGGCCGATCAGGCCGACCTTGTCGCCGCGCATGATGGTGGCGGTGAAATTATTCACGATGACCTTCGCGCCGAACGCCTTGTTGACATCGGTCAGCTCGGCCACGATCTTGCCGGAACGTTCGCCCGAAGACACGTCCAGCTTGACCTGGCCTTGCTGGTCGCGGCGCGCGCTGCGCGCCAGGCGCAGGGCTTCCAGGCGGCGCACGCGGCCTTCGTCGCGGGTGCGGCGCGCTTGCACGCCCTTGCGGATCCAGATTTCTTCCTGCGCCAGGAATTTATCGAACTTGGCGTTCTCTACTTCTTCGATTTCCAGCTGCTCGGCCTTGCGCACCTGGTAGGCCGTGAAATTACCTGGGAAGGACAGGATGCGGCCGCGGTCCAGTTCAATGATGCGGGTGGCGACGTTATCCAGGAAACTGCGGTCATGGGTAATGAACAGCACGCTGCCCTTGTAATCGCGCAGCAAACCCTCGAGCCACATGATCGAGCTGAAATCCAGGTGGTTGGTCGGTTCGTCGAGCAGCAGGACATCAGGCGCGCTGACCAGGGCGCAAGCCAGCGCGACGCGCTTCTGCATACCGCCCGAGAGCTGTCCCATCAGCAAGTCCTTGTCCAGGTTGAGACGGTCCAGCGTGGTCTCGACCTTGTTGGTCAGGCTCCAGGCGTCGGCCGCATCGAGCTTGCTCTGGATCTCGTGCATGCGCTCCATGATGGCGTCGTCGTTATCGCCGCCGAACTGGCCGGTCAGCGCATCGTATTCGTTCAGCAGCGCCTGCATCTCGCCCATGCCGGACGCTACCGCGTCGAACACCGACATCTCGGATTCGAAATGCGGTTCCTGGTCGACGTAGGCGATCTTGATCCCCTGCTGCATCACCATCAGCCCGTCGTCCAGCCTGGACACGCCGGCGATGGTTTTCAGCAGCGACGACTTGCCGGTGCCGTTGCGGCCGATCAAGCCGACCCGCTCTCCCGATTCCAGGGAAAATTCCGCGCGGTCCAGCAGCGCAACGTGACCGAATGCGAGTTGCGCATTGGTGATAGAAATGACAGCCATAATTTGGATGAAACCAGAAAAAGAAAGATCTGCAGCAGCGCTACAACGGCTTTGTGCAGTCAATTGGATGAATGAACCGCACATTGTACCCATACTCGTGCCGCCTAGTCGTACATTTGTCGCAGCCCACCCTTTGCCAGGCCCATTTCATGCCCATCGCCAGCGGTGATTTCGGCTAGCCGGCCGCATCAATAAAATATTTCCATAAACGTATTGCCGGATAGGAATTTTAACCCTATATTATTTCCACATGGAAATATCCATCCACGAGACGGACACATGCCATGGCGTAATTTATCTGACCTGGTTTTTATAATAACAATGTTGCAAAAACAAGGGCAGAAGCGCCTCGCTTTTGCCTATCACATTCATACGACAGGGAGAAAGCCATGGATCCATTGCTAGGTCAATTATTGGCGCCGAAATATGACGCTGCTCTGGTACTGCTGTCATACATGATTTCATTCTGGGGCGCGCTGCTGGCCTTGCAATGCGCCAAATCCATGTTTCGCAAGGATGGCTCGCTGGACCTCGGCATGACCGTCTGCGCCGCTGCCTCGCTGGGCGGCATCGGTATCTGGTCGATGCATTTCCTCGCCATGCAGGCGTATCGCCTGACCGTGCCGATTGCCTATGACGTGGTGCTGACCGCGGCTTCGCTGCTGGCCGCCATCGTCATTTCCGGCATTGCGCTCTACCTGGCCGGCAGCCACGGCAAATTCAAGGTATCCGGCTGGCTCGCCGGCAGCCTGCTGGCCGGCGTCGGCGTGTGCGTGATGCATTACATGGGGATGTACGCGATGAACCTGCGCGCCACCATGCTGCTCAACCCGACCATCGTGGTGGTCTCGATCGCCATCGCCATCGCCGCCGCCTCCGCGGCGTTGTGGCTGGCGTTCAACCTGACACGGCTGCTGCACCGCGTGGCAGCGGCGCTGGTGATGGCGCTGGCGGTGTGCAGCATGCACTACGTCGGCATGTACGCCGCCAACATGATCTGCACCAGCAACGCGCCGCTGATCCCGCTCAAGATCGGCGGCAACTACCTCGACGTGTCGGTCTATGCCGTCGCCGGCCTGCTGTCCCTGTGCATTTTCTGGGTGGTCCTGGGGCGCAGCATGGATGAAAACAAGCTGGTCGAGACGCTGCGCTAAACAACCAGGGCGGGCTAGAGGTCAAAGCCCTTCATGACGCCGATCGTCATCAGGTCGGCGTCATTCTTGTTCCTGAACGTGACTACGCGGCCGAAACTGGCGAAGCCTCTCAGCTGATGGCCGAGGTCGCGCCCGACCTGCAAACTGACCAAGCCGTTGACTTTCCAGTCGTTCGAGTCGCGTTTATTGACGGCCAGGTAAGGGCCAACGCCGGCGCTGATGTCCCAATGCTCGGCGACAGGCTGCACATACCAGCCCTGTGCGGCAACCCCGTGCCGGTTCACGCGCACGCCATCATCCCCTTCTTCAATCGCGGAAACCGAAGCGGCCCATGGGCCGTAGTATTTCTTTGCTTCCAGCGCATAACTCAGGCGCTTGCCCGGTCCCGACTGGTTGGTCTGGGCGAAACCGCCCAGCGCCGCCAGCCATAAGCCGTGCTTGCCGCCATCATCGGGCGCGCCCACGCGGGCCGCGCCGAAGTCCTTGCCGAGGCCGACCAGGAAAGCATCCGAGGAAGGCGCGCCGGGCGTCAGCACGTGGTTGTAGGCCAGCCGCAGGCTGAGGCCGGGCGAATACTGGTCGAGATGCGCCAGCAACGCCACGGAAATCAAGCCGCCCAGGCGCGCATCGTCTTTTTCCGTGCCGTTGACAGTGGTCCGGTTCATGCTGAAATACGGGCCCGCCCCCAATTCAAGGTCAAAACTGGGGCGCAAGTTCTGGCGGTAGACCATTTGCATGGCGTAACCGTCGCGGTGATTGTTGTCGGGATGGCCTTCGTTGTAATACACATAGTCCAGCCGGGTGCTGGCGCCTGCCGGCAGATGGCCGCCGGCCGCCAGTCCGAACAGGTCGAGGGCCGGTCCGAAGCGGATTTCCGCCGCGCGCCAGCGCATCGGCTTCTGGCCGTCCAGGCTGGTGCCGTACAGGATGCCGTTGCCGAGCGCGGCCGAGGCGTAGTAGCTGTCGCCGGCCGGCGCCAGCGGTGGCAAGGCGTCGTCTGCCTGGGTGATGGGATGCCAGCAAAGAAACATGGACGCCAGCGCAAAATTTCGGATTACTCTGTTCTTCTTGGACATGGCAGCCTCCGTTATCAATGCAACATTGTTTTACGGCTTGCTCAAGCTTATGTGTGTGACCATTATATAACGGCATTGTTTCAACCCTTGACTTAGGAAACAAATATTTCCATAATCAAGCCATGTCAAATTCCTTGTCAAACCCAGTCACTACAGACCACGTCAATCTTTCGCGCGGCCGCGGCAGGCCGCGCGAATTCGACATGGACCAGGCGCTGGACAAGGCGGTACGCGTATTCAGCGAGCGCGGCTACCATGGCACCACTGTGTGCGACCTGACGCAGGCCATGCAGCTTGCTTCGGGCAGCGTCTACAAGGCGTTCAAGGATAAAAAAAGTGTCTTCCTGGCAGCGCTCGGCCATTACAAGACCGTACGCGATACGCAGCTGCGGGCAGTGGTCGGCGCGGGTGCAACGGGAAAAGAGCAGGTGCGCCTGGCGTTGGCTTTTTATGCCGAAGCATCGCACGGCGCCCGCGGCCTTGAGGGTTGCATGGTGGTCGGCAGCGCGGCGGAACTGGCCACTTTTGACCAGAATGTTGCGCAATGGGTCACCGCAGCGCTGACCAGGAACGAAATGTTCATCGGCACGCTGATCCGGCGCGGACAGGAAGACGGCTCGATCCCGCCGCATATCGATGGCGCGGCGACCGCCCGCATGATGCTGTGCGTGATCCAGGGCATGCGCGTGGTCGGCAAGACCGGTCGCACCCGGGATGAGATGGCCGTGCTGGTAGATATTGCAATGAAGACGCTCGCCTGATTTTTTTATCAATTTAGGAAATGCTTATTCCCTTTTTAAGGATTACCGATGACCACATTTACCGCTAACGCCGAGACCAGCTCCGAACCGGCAGCCTCGGCCTGGATCATGCTCCTGCTGGCGTTCGCCTGCGGGCTGATTGCCGCCAACCTTTATTACGCCCAGCCCTTGGCCGGACCGATCGGCGCAGCGCTGGGCCTGTCGCCCGGCGCCACCGGATTGATCGTCACCCTGACCCAGATCGGTTATGGCGCAGGACTGCTGTTTATCGTCCCGCTCGGCGACTTGCTGGAAACGCGCCGCCTGGTGCTGATCCTGATCGGCCTCGCCATGCTGTCGCTGCTGGCAGCTGCATTGTCGACGCATCCGCTGCCCTTCTTCGCCGCCACGCTGTGCATCGGCCTCGCTTCGGTTGCGGTGCAGGTGCTGGTGCCGTATGCAGCGCACCTGGCGCCGGAAGCGGAACGCGGCCGAGCCGTCGGCAGCGTCGTCAGCGGCCTGATGCTGGGCATCATGCTGGCGCGTCCGGTGTCCAGCTTCATCGCCCAGTTTGCCTCATGGCACGCGGTGTTTTTCCTATCGGCGGCGGCGATGGCGCTGCTGGCGCTCATGCTCCGCCTGGCGTTGCCGCAGCGCGAACCGGTTTCGACCATTTCCTATGGCAAGCTGCTGGCCTCCATGGTGCATCTGATGCGCAACACACCGGTGCTGCGGCGCCGTGCGTTCTATCAAGCCTGCATGTTCGCCGCCTTCAGCCTGTTCTGGACCACTACCCCATTGCTGCTGGCGGGGCCTGAATTCGGGCTATCGCAAGGAGGCATTGCATTGTTCGCCTTGGCGGGCGTGGCCGGCGCCATCGCCTCGCCCATCGCCGGCCGCTTCGCGGATCGCGGCTGGACCAAGGCCGCGACCGCGTTCGCGATGCTGGCCGTGGCCGGCGCCTTCCTCATCACGCACATCGGCGCCCACGGTTCGCCGCTGGCCCTGGGCCTGCTGGTAGCCGCCGGCATCCTGCTGGATTTTGGCGCGACCACCAACCTGGTGCTGGGACAACGCGCCATCTTTGTTTTGGGTGCCGAATACCGCAGCCGCCTCAACGGCCTCTACATGGCGACCTTCTTCGCCGGCGGCGCACTCGGATCGGCGCTGGGCGGCCTGGCATTCGCCCATGGCGGATGGGCCATGGCGTCGTGGCTGGGATTCGCGTTGCCGGTCATTGCGTTGCTCTACTTTTTCACCGAGCCGCGCTAGATTTTTCCAAAGGCTTGCCTGCCGTCGGCTGCTGGCCGGCGGCTTCACAAGAACGAATCAGGCAAGCGCAGCCTTGACCAGCGTCGCAAGAGTGGTCGTCGGTCGACCGATCAGCCGGCTCAGCTGATGGCCGTCATCAAACAGCCCGCCTTTTGATACCCCGACATCAGAATCCGACAGTAAACCGGCTACATGCTCAGGCAAGCCCGCGCCAAGCAGCGCTTCCTTGAACTCGGCTTCCGGCAGGTTTTGGTAGACCACCGCCTTGCCCGACTGGCGAGCGATTTCAGCCGCAAGTTCGGCCAGTGTGTAGGCTTCGTCGCCAGCCAGTTCGTACACCTTGCCGGCCTGGCCGGGGCTGGTCAGCACAGCCGCAGCTGCAGCGGCGTAGTCGGCACGCGCCGCCGATGCGATCTTGCCTTCGCCGGCGCTGCCGATGTAGACGCCATGCTGCAAGGCGGTGGGCACGCTGGCCAGGTAGTTTTCCGTGTACCAGCCGTTGCGCAGCACTACATGCGGCAGGCCGGATGCCCTCAGCAGCGCTTCAGTTTCCTGGTGTTCGGCAGCCAGGCCCAATGGCGAAGTATCGGCCCGCAAGATGCTGGTGTACGCTACCAAGCCGACACCGGCGCGTTTCGCCGCGTCAATCGCATTGCGATGCTGCGGCAGGCGCTGCCCCACTTCGCTGGATGAAATCAGCAGCAGCTGGGCGGCGCCCTTGAAGGCAGCGTCGAGTGTCGCTGGCTGGGCATAATCGGCCAGCCGCACCTGCACGCCCAAGGCGGCCAGGTCGGCGACTTTTTCAGGAGTGCGCACAGCGGCAACGATTTCGTTTGCCGGCAGCTTTTTAAGCAGTTCCTTGATCACAAGACGGCCCAGTTGGCCGGAGGCTCCAGTTATCACGATCATGGTCAAATTCCTTTATAAGCGAGAGAAGAACTGGCACAATATCATCCAAACTTACATTTAGTAAGTACCAACATAGAGGTAAGTACCCTTCCCATGAACAATGACGCCAACAGCCCGATAGCGGCAACCATGCCCCTCTCCGCCCAGATGAGGAGAGGCGACTTGTTTACCGGCAAATGTCCATCGCGCGAGGTGCTGACGCACGTCACCAGCCGCTGGGGAGTGCTGGTCCTGGTCGCCTTGCTGGGCGGGACCTACCGTTTCAGCGATTTGCGCAGGAAGGTGAACGGCGTCAGCGAAAGGATGCTCGCGCAGACGCTGCAATGGCTGGAAGCCGACGGATTCGTGCTGCGCAAATCCTACCCGGTTGTTCCGCCGCACGTGGAATACAGCCTCACGCCGCTCGGGCTGGAAGTCGGGGAAAAAGTGGAAGCGCTGGCCGACTGGATTGAAGAGAGCTTGCCGCAGATTATGGAGGCTCGGCGTCTCGGTGCCGATGCGTAAGGTAAAATCAGACCAAAAACGCTGTGCATCCCACCCCGACCCTTGCGACGAAATTCAAATCCGAGAGGAACGCCATGCCGGTACATCACGCCCTGATTCCCTGCCTGCGCTATAACGATGCGCAGGCCGCCATCGAATTTCTCTGTACGGCGTTCGGCTTTGAACGCAAAGCCGTGTATGCCGACGAGGGCGATCCTTCAATTGTGCACCACGCCGAACTGCTGCTGCATGGCCAGATGATCATGCTGGGCTCCGACAGGCCCGGCGAGGTCAAGGACAAATACCGCTGGAAGACGGTCGCCGAAGCAGGCGGCATAACGGCGTGCATATACGCCGTGGTCGAAGACCCTGACGCACATTGCGCAAGGGCGCGCGCCGCCGGTGCGGAAATACTCACGGCGCCGAAAGACAACGACGGCTATCCCGGCCGCGGCTACGATGCGCGCGACACCGAAGGGAACGTCTGGAACTTCGGCAGCTATGATCCGTTCGCCCCGGTTCCGCATTCATAAACGTCCCTTGGCGCATCGCCCCTCGGCGGCCGTCCTCCCGATTGCACATTAGTCGAATTTCACCAAATTCAACACTGCCAGCGGACCGCCCGGGAACTGCACTGCCCTTCCTTCGTTGACGCCGCCCAGGTCGATCGGGGCAAAACCCAGCCGCGCGATCAGGTCGCTTACTGTCTTCTTCGCATCGGCATCCGGTCCCGACAGGAATAACGCGCGGCGGCCGCCGTTGGCTTGCGGATCGGCATCCAGCACGGGCGCGACCAGGTGGCCGAAAGCCTTGACCACGCGAGCGCCTGGCGCCAGGTCTGCGACTACTTCGCTTGATGCACGGCCACCCAGGTTGACGGCCTGGAACGACGGCACTTCAACGGCATTGTTGGCGTCGACCAGGATGCGGCCGTTCCACGGGCCGAGGTCCTTCAGCGCCGCCGGGATGCGGCTCCAATTGACTGCTACGAATACCAGGTCTGCCTGGGCTGCTTCTTTCACGCTGACAGCCTTGATATTCGGACCAAGTTCGTCAGTCAGGGCTTGCAGCGACTGCGGGCCGCGGCTGTTGGCGATGGATGCTTCGATGCCGTTTTGAGCGAGTTTGCGGGCAATGGCCGAGCCGATGGCGCCAGCGCCGATGATTGCGATGTTCATGGTGTTTCCTTTGAATGAGGTGGAAAAGTTGTCTTGCTGAGTTGAATCTTAGGTGCTTCCGGCTTATAGCGTTAGTAGATAACGGCTATAATCAGTTTCAAGCATTACTTGAAATCTCAATCATGGAAACCCTCGCCAACCTGGAATCCTTCGTACGCAGCGCCGAGACCGGCAGCTTTTCGTCGGCAGCACGCCGGCTGGCGCTGACGCCGGCAGCGGTCAGCCGCAACGTCGCGCAGCTGGAACGCAACCTCGGCGTCCGCCTGTTCCAGCGCAGCACGCGCGGCCTGACCCTGAGCGAAGCGGGAGAGCGTTTCCTGCAAACAGTGCAAGGCGGCCTCGACAGCATCCAGGGTGCGATTGCCGATATCACGGTCAATGCCGGGCAACCGGCCGGCGTGCTCAAGCTGAGCGCCGCGCCGGGCTTTGGCATGGACTACCTGTTGCCGCTGATGCCGGCCTTTCTCGAACGCTACCCGGCAGTGACGCCGGACTGGTACTTCGATAACCGTCCGCTGGACCTGATCGCCGGCGGTTTCGACGCGGCTATCGGCGGCGGTTTCGACCTGCCGCCAGGCATGGTGGCGCGCGAGCTGGCAAGGATGCATTTGATTGCCGTGGCATCGCCAGAATTCATGCGCGGCAAACGCCGTCCCAAGGATCCGGCCGGATTGGCAGAACTGACCGGCATCGTGATGCGTTCGCCGCTAAGCGGCCGGCTACGTACCTATGTCATGCGCAACGGCGCCGGCGCTGAAATGGCGGTGGTGCAGAAGCCAGTGATGACGGTCAGCGGTCCGGATGCGATCTTTCCCGCTACGCTGCTGGGCCTCGGTGTCGGCATGGTTGCCGTGCCACATGCCCGGCCGCATCTGGAGAGTGGCGCACTGGAGCGGCTGCTTCCGGACTGGCATAGCGACATCGGACCGGTTTCTCTGTATTTCACCAGCCAGAAACTGCTGCCGGCCAAGACGCGCGCTTTTGTCGATTTCGTCACGGAAGCATTCCGCGTCCAGAAGCTGGCGCAAGTGCTGTCCGTCTATGGCCGTGGGTGAAAATTGCAAGCACTTCCGACGATTGCCCAGCGAGCAAAATCCAATGACCACTTTCAGCTTTCTTGACGATTACAGCGAAGGGTGGCACCTCGATATCCTGCAGGCTCTCCTAGAATCCAATCTCACCCAGCACGCCCCATACGGTTCCGACACTTACTCCGAGAAAGCCAAGGCCGGCATCCAGGCTCACTTGAGGAAAGTCAGGGCCGATATCCACTTTGTGGCGAGTGGAACGATGGCGAACATTGTGGCGATCGCCAGTTGCCTGCGTCTCCACGAAGCAGTGATAGCGGTCGGCTCGGCGATTCGCCTGGTCAGTTCTTGGGCAACGGAAGAGCGTCATGTCGATGCGTTCTTATCGAAGCTGCCGCCTGCGTGAAACTGCCAATAATTACGCCCTCTCGCATCCCCTTTGAGCAAGCGCTTCCATACGCCAGGGAACGAGAAACGCGCTCTTGCCAGGCCGATGCAATATCGGGTTCCAGTACCACTGGTCAAAAAAAAGCCCGACAACCTGTCGGTTGCGGGCATGAAGGTACATCGGGGTTGGGGATACCGTCATGGTAAGTGACGGTGCAAGTATAAAGCGGACTTAATTCCATAACATTAAGATGGCATGAAGATGGGCCCAGAAAGACGACAAGAAACATTCATTGCCGGCGTCTCATTGATGGCCTGATGAATACAGTGAAAGGTGGCACAGGTCATTGAGAAAGCGCAGGCGATGTGCTTGGCGCTTCGCATTGAGCGAGGTCCCTGACCATATGTTGTTTCATGGCTGAAACCACCTGATCTCTGATTTCTCTTTTAAACATGCGTTTTTTTTGGGTCCTTTTGCGATGGCGGACATGAATCAGGTCCAGTGCTCTTTCCGCGTATGGAAGTGAGATTCGGTAATAATTTTTTTGCGGAACAAGATCGCCGTATTTCTCAAAAAACTTATCGTACGAAAAGAAGAGTTTTTCGCACTGACAAATTTGATTTTTGCTGGCTATGCCTACTATCGTATTGAAACCAAGGGCCAGGCCCAATCCGCCGATTGCGGCCATCAACATTTGAGCCGGCTGAATATCGTGGCAAATTCTTGTCGCCTGCTGAATTTCCGCAAAGTCGTGCATTCCTTGCACACTGGAGATGAAGATTACATGGTCGTCGGAAAAATCAAATGCACTACCCTCGGCTATGACAAAAATCAGGCGGTAAATGCATGCCGTATCTTTTTTAAAGACCAGGCACAGATCTCCTTCATGGTCGACAGCATGCGGAAAATCCATCACGATCTCAAAGGAAATCCCATCGATGTGCCGGCTCCAAAGCAGGATGGGGCGCAGATAAATTCTATCTAAGAAATCAGTCTTGAAGTTACTTTGCAGATATGAATAATGGGAGATCAATATCAGCAAGCCATTTCGCGCAGGGATGTCGAACGAGATGTAGTCCCTCAAATATTTATAAGTCAGCTCCGGCTTGTTGATAATCAATTGCCTCGTTTGCGGATGGCTGAGAATGCCGATGAATTTTAAGTGGAACCTGAAATTCAGGATAAACAACATTCCCCTACGCCAAGTCTTGAGTTTCAGCATCGATCCTCTCGACACAATATTTCGCATTATCCTGAACGTATTGGCCAAGAAAAATCTGACCGGATGTTTTGGAACAGGGTTCATGACATTTCCCTTCAGCAATCCATTTAGCATGGCACCGACTTGAGCGATGAGACATTAAAAAAAAATGAAGGTTCGTTGCCGAAGTATTGGCGCATCCCCGCCGTGCGCGTCCGCGTTGCTTTGAGACACAAGGCATTTGCAGATGTCGCCAGCCCATAATTTCCAAGTGGGAATTTCAAGCGGCCAATAAAAAAAACCGCCAATCCTTACGAGGCGCGGGCCAAGCTGCGGCGCAGGCGAAGCGCGTTGCCACCCAGCAGGCGCCAGACGGCGCGCCTTGCGCGGCACGGAAACAGCGCAAGAACCTGCGAGGAAAAAAAGAGGGACTATCCTGTCCAACCTTTACTAGGTTTTTCTCCCGCCGATGAAACATTGATTCGAGATTCTTTGTTGCGTCATCTCGGCGGCTAGTGCTGCAACTTGGCACGAAACAGAATATCTCTAAGGATGTGGTCATCGTCGAAAGCGATTTTTAACGCATAGCCCAGCACCGTCAAATTCACTTTTGTTCCGTACGTTGCAAAATGACCGGCGTCGGAATCGAACGTGAATTCGTTCGCTAATTGATGAAATTGTTCCTTAACGATTGCTTGCGCAACTGAGTTCCAGTCGCGGCCGTTACCGACCCAGCCTTCCTTCGCTCGTTCCTTGAATATGGGCGCTTTAGCTTCAAAATCAGGGGCGAACAAGACCAACGCTGTGCAATTGCCTTCAATAAGTATGAATGGCCAAAACGTTGTCATGTCAGCGGACTCTTTTTCTTTTTGTTGCAGACAAACTCTTGCTGGCTCTTGGGCCAGGTCGGTTATTGGGTCGATCTTCATTGAATGCCTCCACTGGACGTAGCTGTCCAGCCCGTCCCTTGCTCTGCTTCAACACCGCGGATCAGGCCTTGATTCGTGATGCTTTGTTACGCCATATTGTCAGTGACTTGTAGGTATTGAACTCCTGGGCGCATACCCGTTGTTTTACTTCGCCCAAGTTAATGAATGGCAACCAGTGAAGCCGCATATTCGAAAGGCTTTTTGTATTCCGGCAGGCTGTAATGCGCGTCATTGCCCATTTTTGTTAGTCGGCTTTTGAATGCCAAGAGATTCGCCGTCGCATCGGATCGCTGACGAAGGAGGAAATAACATGCTTCGCTGATGACAGATTTAATGGGTGCGTCAACATCTTGTCCGTACAAGGCAAGGACTGCCAGCGCTTGAATTTTATTGACGTATTCGCTAATCATTTCTTCTTCTATATGCATGTCCATAGCGAACTCCCAAAACCGAAACAATAGATAAAATGACATGAATTCATCTTAGTAATCGGAATGAAATTTGTCCATGGTTCAGATCGGTTTTAGCAAAATTTATAAATGCCATACGGTAATGCGGGTCAACTCTCTAGCGGCATCGCGTGACCCCGCACGCGTGCAAAATGCGGCACCGAAATTGGCAATTCAAAAAAACACATTATTGTGGGCGTTATCTCCAGACATTTTTCAGAAGCGCTGCCTCACAGCGTCCGTCCCCCAGTCAGTAGTCACTAGTTCGCGGCTGACGCACTGGCTGCCGCCGCTACCAGTTGCGTACCGCCGACGGCTCGCCAACTCGCGTTGGGCAGCCATGCTCCCGGCTTGTTCGACGCACATCTTGTTTTTAATCACCTTGCATTTTCTGACTATTGATGCATTGTTGTTTTACGCAAATAATCGCGTGGGAATCGCGCAACAGCATAGTTAAATGATCTCGATTGTTAACTTTTTACTAGCTTTTTTTGCCATAGACGATTTAATATCAAATCGTCTCCATACAAAAAAAAGAGGTGACGACATGGGATGGTTTAACAAATTAGCGGCCAAATATATTCTGACGCCGGAAAAACTGGCGGAAAATGAATTGCGCGATACACGCTTAGCCTTGTATCAATCAGAAAGGCAGTTGCTGGAAGCGGAAATGCGCGTCGATTATTATTGCAATATCCTGACCTTCCTCGAAGCGATTACCGTCGACGGCGTAGAAAGTGTCGCCGAATCGCAGAGACCAAAACTGTCCTTACAACCGCAAGTACCGCAGCGGCGTACGCCAGATCTGAGTTCTTACCGGGGCGGAGCCTGACCTCCGGCTCGCACGGGTTTCATGCGGCGCAAACGGTCATGCATGGATCGCTGTTCATGCTTATTCGTTGTCGCCGCAACTCGTGTCGCAACTCCCGCGACGGCTGCAAAAAAAACTGATTACACGTCTCGAGCAAGCTTGATTGCGGTCGGCCAACGCTGCCCGTTGCGAAGCGGTAGCTCGCTTCGCCGCGCCTAGGCCTGCACGCCTGCGACGCGTTTGCGCTCCCAAATCAGAAAGCGGCGATGTTCGAAAAAATCGCCTGCAAAAAAATCTCAAAATCGAACAGGGTGTGATTGGCTGGAAGAGCAATTGAAATTGCGGCTCCAATCGACGAAAAAAAATCACTCCGCTTGTGATTCTGGACGTATTACCAACTATCACTTGTGACAGTATTTTGCTCACCCTAACTCTGCTAACGTCGCAAACGTAGCTCTGGCTCTCTGCAGATGAATTTTTTGCCAATGGCGCCGCTGGTAAATTACGCTACAAGTCACGTACGGCGCGAACCATTCAAAATAGGAGTCTTTCATGTCTCGATTCATTCCTGCCGGAAGTTATCAAAAAACAGCCTCACATATCAATTCGAACCTTTATGGCAAAGCGCGGCGTCGCGATCAATCGTGGATTGCATCTGGATTTAACATCTCCAGCCTATCTGGCGGCCTTGTAAATTATGATGGCGCGCTGCAATCGGAAAACGATTCTCTCCCCGTCACCGGCTTCATTCCTAACGGCAGCTACCAACAGACCACGGAAAATATCGCCGTCGCGTTAACGGCATATTGCCAAAAAAGAGACGGCAGCTGGCAATGGGCTTCGCTGGACATTACCAGTTACAAGCAGGGCGACGGCGATATTGCGAATATCGATGGCGAGCTGAAGATCCAAAAATAAAGCTCCGTGAGCTATGGTGGGTGGCGCCACCATTTTCAAAAAAAATACAGAGATAAATTCAGAAAAGCTGCGTCACCATATCTGCATCCCAATTGGCAATAACTGGTTCTTTGCTAGTCCTCGGCTGGCTATGCTTACCGCCAATGCCGTATTCGATATCCAGGCCAATCATCGTAAACCCATCGAACACGCGGCGAATACCTGAATCGCGCTGCTCCTGGACGTAGAGCTGAAAGCGCCAAACATTCCCGCTTTTCTGAATGATGCCATTTCGCAGTTTGTTCGCAAATTGCCACAGAAAACGCGGGAAATCATGGGTTTTCGTGGGAATCGCGCGAGGAGGAAAATCGTCGACAAGCCTTTAAATACGTGGCTGACGGCCGATTACAGGGAGTTGAAGAAAAGGGACTTGGTCCCGCCAACAGGAATCGGACCTGTATCTAGCGCTTAGGAGGCACTCGTTCTATCCATTGAACTATGGCGAGACTTGCATTGCAGGCAGGAGTATAGCAAAAACCATTGGCACCAAGATGAGGAAATAGCCACACATCGCCGCCGCGCCACAGATTGGTCGCGGGAATGCTGTGAACCGACTGATTTCTGTATCATTCCCTCATGCCAATCTTCCATAGCATCAAGTTCCGCCTGATTGGCCTCGGTATCCTGATTATCGTGGCCGGGATCGGTTTGCGCCTGTTTTTTGCACTGCCGTTCGCCCAGGGACTGTTGCGCGAGGAGGTGGCGGCCCAGCAATTATCGATTGCATCGTATATCGCACGCGACATTGACCATAGCGTCCAGGCGCGCCAGGCGCTGATCGCCGAACTGAGTTCGGCGCTGCCGCCGGCATTGCTGCAGCAGCCGGAGAAACTGGCCGTCTGGCTTGAAGAACGGCAGCGCGTGAATCCCTTGTTTAACAGCGGCCTGCTGGTGGTGAAGCCGGACGGCGACGGCCTGCTGGCGGAATATCCGGTGGTGGCCGGGCGCGGCAAGCTGGCTTTTTCCGGAATCGCGTGGTTCCAGGCTGCATTGCAGGCCGATGCCCCGGTGATGGGCAGGCCGCAGCGCGGCCGCGCCAACGGCGAGCCGATCCTGATCATGGCGGCGCCGGTGCGCAACGCGGCGCGCCAGGTGGTGGCAGTGCTGGCGGGCGTGGTGGTGCTCAATACGCCAGGTTTCCTGGATCGCCTGCAGGAAACCCAGCTCGGCGTCAGCGGCGGCTTCCTGCTGGTGTCGCCGGCCGACAAGCTGTTCGTCGGCGCCAGCGACCCGGCCATGGTGCTGAAACCGACCCCGCCCACCGGCGTCAACCTGCTGCATGACCGCGCCATGGCGGGTTACCGCGGCACCGGGATCACCATCAATGCCAAAGGCGTCGAGGAGCTGTCGGCGATGGTGACGGTGCCCAGCACCGGCTGGTTTGTCGTCGCCCGCATGCCGACCGCCGAGGTATTCCATCCGATCAACGCCATGCTCGGTTTCTATCTCAAAAACACGCTGCTGATCGTTGTCGGCATGATTGCCATCATGATGCTGCTGTTGCCGCGCACCTTGCGGCCGCTGACCGACGCCGCGCATGCGATGCGTGAAATGGCGGACGGTAAACGCCAGCTGGCGCCGCTGCCGGTCGGGCGGCAGGATGAGGTAGGCAGCCTGGTTCTTGGTTTCAACTACCTGGTGGAACGGCTGCGCGACAAGGAAATGGCGCTGAAGGAGAGCGAGGCGCGCATGGCGTTCATGGCGCACCACGATGCGCTCACCGGCTTGTGCAACCGGGCCATGCTGGAAGACCGCTTGCAGCAGGTGATGGCGCGCGCGCAACGCGACAGCACGCATTTTGCCCTGCTGTTTTGCGATCTCGACGACTTCAAGCCGATCAACGATGAATACGGACATGAGGCTGGGGACGCCATCCTGTGCCAGGTTGCGGCGCGCTTGCTGGATGGGCGCCGCAACACCGATACCGTGGCGCGCCTGGGCGGCGACGAGTTTGTGATCCTGCTGACAGACCTGACCGACACCCGCAATGCAGCGATCGGCGTCGCCCAGCAACTGCTGGCGGCGATCGGCATACCGTTCAATATCGCCGGCACCATATTCGAACTCAGCGCCTCGATCGGCATCGCCTTGTATGGCGGCGCCAGCATCTCTACTTCGCAACTGATGTCGCAGGCCGATATCGCCATGTACCAGGCCAAGCGGGCCGGCAAGAACGAATTCTTTGTATTCGATGAAACGCTGGAGTCTTACAACGTCTAGCGCGCAAAAAAAAAATCGCAGGACTCAGCGCGACGATTGCGTGAGTGCCTGCCTGGAGAAGGGGCGTGGCTTATTTGCTTTTTTGAGCCGGGGCCGAAGCTGGCGCGGCAGCGGCCGGCTTGCCATCGAGAGGAAATGCGCAAACGAAATTCATCATGACTTCGGCTACCGAATCCTTGGCTGGCGCGGCATACGTCGAATTCTTCAGGGCATCGCTGTGATCCACCCTGGCGCCGGCGCCGTCAGCATCGGCAAACAGGATTTCCCTCTTCAGGCTCAAGGTCTTGGCCTTGCAATCGTACACAGTCAAATCCTGGTACGACTTGAAGGTAGGCAGCACCTTGGCGTCGCCGTCATTCTTGCGCGCCTCCTTGAAGTTCCACATGGACCATGCTTCGCGGATGCCCTTGTTTTCCTTGATCGAATTCTGGTCCAGCTTGAGCTCTGCGGTATCGCTGGAACCGACCGATTGCCAGTCGGGAGCAGCCTGGACGGCGACGCAAGCGAGGCCAAGAGCAAGGGTGAGCGCTATTTTTTTCATATGTGTTCCTTAAAAAGTGCGAGCTTGGTTTCGACTTTGCATAGTAAACATTAATTCCCGCGACAAGGAAGCAATTTGGTAACAAAATGAAAAAGCCCCGTCTGCGACAGGGCTTTTTGCTACTGCGGGAATGCGCGAAGAAATGTCTTATGCCTTAGGCTTCGACAGGCATTCTTTCATGAACGCCTTGCGATCGTCGCCCTTCTTGCCGGTAGCGTCGACGTTGCAAGACTTCATTTTCTCTTGCTGCGTCATGGGAGCCGCGGCTGCCGGCTTTTTGCTCAGGCAATCTTTCATGAAAGCTTTGCGGTCGTCGCCAGCTTTACCGGTCGCATCCTTGTTGCATGCCGCCATCTTGCTTTGCTGGGCATTTGCGGCAAAAGCCGGGTTAAACACAAAGCAGCAAGCGAGCAATGCCAGACCTGTCAGTTTTTTCATGATTTTTCTCCGTTTCCACAGTGAGGGTTACCGCATTATTCTGCGACGATGCGGCTTGCTGCATTACAGCACGAAAATTGTCGGCTGCCAATATGTTAGCTATATGCTTATGCGGTCTCGACATATGCCGCCATTCATCCGGGGAAGGCCGACTGATATTCACAAACCGTATGGCGAGTATGTGAAAGCGAAATTGGATTAGTCATCGAGGGTTGCATATACTGCACTGCAACATAGACGACCAACTGAAAGGAAATATCATGGCCAGCATCTCCCCTCCACTGCCGCTGTCGACACGCGCGATGCAAGCCCAGGCTCACCCTGATATGTACAAGACCGAGGCTAAACAACAGCCGAGCCTGCTGGACAAGGTGCTGACCGTCTGGAGCGCGCCTTACAAGAAATTGAGCGGTGCTTTCCTGCGCTTCTGAAAACGCAGCGCCGTCAGGCACGCTCGAATCAGCCCCGCCTTTCGCGGGGCTTTTTTTTTGCCTATAAGACAGCCCGGCTCAACACCAACCCGAGTTACCCACAGAAAATGTGCGCAAGCCTGTTGATAACTTCACCGCAAAAAATCCAAGCCTTTGATTCATATCATTTTTTCGGCAATGCTCGCAGCAGGGTCAAATGTCTCGCCGCGAATGGTCGCCCGCGCTGCGCGCGCGATTCGCACAGGCAAAAAAAAGCCCGCTCACCTTGCGGTTGCGGGCTGAATCCAAACCTTAGGAGGTGTTGGAGGAGACAGGTGTAACTATATGGCGACGCAGCAATCGTGTCTGCTTTATTTGTCTGATAACAGATATTTTCTATCTATATATCTCTACGATATTTGTCGCCCGCGGGTTTCATTTTGGTTTTTCATCATGGCCGCGGCAGGCATCGGCGCGCGCCTTGCGCATCGTCCCATCCTTGCAACGCATTACGCTGTGGGTTCCCATGCGATGGCTGCCGTCGTAAAACGACTCGGGCCGCCTGTCGTTGCGCGCATCCGGATGTCCTTCCAGTCCAGCTCCCGGTTCGGGTCGCGGCATGGGTTCGTTCTGCGCATGAACCCACGGAGTAATGGCCAGCAATAGCGTCAGTGCGCCTAAGAGCTTCTTCATATCGGACCTTTCTTTGGAAGTGGATTTACCAGGAGGATCTCGGTTGCAACAGCTCTGTTTCGAGCCAGGCTGGATGCTTTACGTTCCGTCATTTACAGAAAACTTTAGCCGCGTGGCTGTGCTCAGGCACGCAGGGCGCGATACAGCGCCGCGCCGGACAATGGCTGCAAACCGCCCTGTTCGGCGGCGTGGACCAGCGCCGTGATACGCCGGTTGGCGGGCGCGTCGCGCGCCAGCGATTCGGCCAGGCGCACGATTGCGCCATTCAGGTAATCCACTTCCGTCGGGCGCCCTGCGTGCAAGTCTTGCCACATCGAAGAGCGCGCCTCGGGATCGATTTTCAGCATGGTTGCGGCAACCCGCGTGAACATCGCGTCGGGCAAACGCAGCAAGGCCGGCAGCAGCCGCGGCCCGGCCCTGGCGACCCTGGCCGGGCGAATCCCGGCGGCGCGCAAAACGCCCAATGCTTCTTCGATCAGCAGCGCCAGGCAACGGCGGTAGGCGCGTTGCGACAACTCGCTTTTGAGCGCCAGGCCGGAGAGCGCATTGACAGCATTATTCAAATTCAGCAACAGCTTGCCCCATTGGACTGCCGCGATATCCTGGCACTGCTGCAGCGGCAGGCCGGCCTGGCGAAACAGCGCCAGCCAGGGTTCCAGCCCGTGGTTCGCCTCCACCATCAGTTCGCCGCCGCTGGCGCGATGAAAGCGGTTGCCTTCCATCTGCACCACATTGAACGGCACCATGGCCGCCAGCACCTGCCGGCCGGCCAGCAGGCTGCGCAAGGTATCGACATTGCCAACACCGTTTTGCAAGCTGACGACCAGCGCCGACGGCTTGGCCCAGCCGGCAATCGCGCTCGCCGCGGCGGCGCTGTCAGCGCTCTTGACGGTGACCAGGACCAAGTCGGCCGCGGCCAGCGCCGACGGGTTTTCGCGGTAGGGAACCTGATCGCCTTCAAGCCGCTGCCGGCGCCCTTCCAGGTCGCTCAGCAGCAAACCCTGGCTGGCGATCTGCCCGCGCATGCGCGCCCGGCCGATGAACACCACGTCGGCGCCCGCGGCCAGCAGCGAGGCGCCGACATAAATGCCGACGGCGCCGGCGCCAAATACGGCGATCTTCAGGGCTGAAACCGGCATATGGCAACAGTCTTCAATAGGCGATATGCAGGCGGCGGTACAGGAAACCGAGGACAAACAAGGGGCCGATCAGGAGGAAACGCAAATCGTCGAAAAACGATGGTTTCTTACCTTCGATCTTATGGCCGACGAACTGCCCGATCCAGGCGATCACGAACACGCTGACCGAAAGCGGCAGCACCAGCCCGGGCGGCAGCGCATACAGCAGGGCCAGCATCGCGCCAGACATCAGCAGCATGCCGAAGGCAAACGGCACAGACAAGGAAAAATAGTAAAGCAAGGAGGCCAGCACGGCCGCCAGCGCTACCCATGGGTGGATGGTCCACAGCAAACCCAGCAGGGTAAACACGATGACCGGCACGCAAATGAAGTGGATCACTTCATTGACCGGGTTCAGGTGGCTTTCAGAGTATTTGGCTAGCAGGGTGTCTATGGAACGGCCCGCTGCCTGCTGCGGCTGCTGGTTCATGACGGTCTCCATCTTTTTTATGTACAACCATCTTAGACCATCATTTTTCTTCGCGCTTGAACGCAATCGCCATCTTTTGCAGTTCCGACGGGACTACGCCGAAGGTGCGGCGAAAGGTGCGGCTCATGTGCGCCAGGTCGGCGAAACCGGCCGCATGCGCGGCATGCGTCATGTTGTCGCCGCGCCCCACCGCCTCGACCGCGGCCAGCAAGCGCGACCACAGCAGGTAACGCGACAGCGACAAGCCGGTCTGCTGGCGGAACAGATGGGTGAAGCGGCTGGCCGACAGATGCACGGCAGCCGCCAGCGCCGCGCCGCTGACCGCCGGCCCCGGCTGCGCGGCTATCAGCGCCAGCGCCTGGCTGATCCGGCGATCGAAACCTGGCTGCGCCGGCCCAGCCAGGGTCGTGCAATCCAGCCATTCCTGGCCCAGCTGCTCGGCTTGCGGCAGCTCAAGCTGGCCCAGCCTGGCCTGGGCCAGCCCGGCTTGCACTTGCGCGAAGCCTGGGTCGCTGGCATAGGTGGCCGCCAGCACGCTTGCCGCGCCTTGCGCGCGCTGCGGCAATTCGACAAACAGGTGCGCCAGCTGCGTGGCGTCGCAATGGATCTGGTGCGGCTGGCTGGAAGCAAAGATGGCGGCGCGGGTGGTGGTCCACGGCTGGTCCGGCGCCAGGCGCGCCTGGAATGGCCCGTCCAGGCCCCAGGTCAGCTGGGTGCCGAAATGGGCGTGGAAGCGGGAATCGATGCCGGGGCCGATGACCAGGGCCCGGCCGCGCCAGAGAAACAGATGAGAGTGTTGCCGGTTCATTGAGGCCTGGTCGAATTGGGCAGGCTAGAATTTGTGGCAGGTGCAATTGCCCCAGCGGTACAGGTGCATCTTGTGGAAAATGTTTTTGATCTCGTTCGGCACGCCGCCAAACAATACTTCGGGCGCGGTCAGGCCGAACACGCCGAGGCTGATCGACGGTTCCAGCGACACTACCGCGTGCCAGGTGCGCTTGGGGATGAACAGCGCGTCGCCCGCCTCGACCCGCGCATACAGGCCCTGCGTTTTTTCGAATTCCTTGAGTTTGTCCGGCTGCCGGTCCAGCTGCGAGATATTGATATCGCTCAGGATCGCGCCCCAGTCGTATTTCTCGGAAATGCACATGTGCGGCGTTTGCTCGGGAGGGAACAAAATGAATTCCTTGCTGCCGCGCACCTGGCAAAACCAGTTGTGCGGAAAGTCGTAATGCAGGCCGGTGACCGTATTGGCCGGCCCCATGAAGACATATTCCCAGGTCCAGCGCCAGCCCGGCCACAGGTCCTTGATTGAAAAATCATGGCGCAGCGCCGGGAATTCGTCGAGGATATTCCACTGCGCCAGGTACATGCGGTCTGGCTGGAACGTCTGCATGTGCGGCCAGTCGAGGAAAAACCGTTCGCCCGGCGCCAGCTGATGGCGGCGCCGGTCCGGCAGCAGGCCGACATCGTCCGGCAGGGCGCGCTTGGCCAGCGTCGCCAGTCCTTGCAGGTAGGGGCCGACCGGCATCACCGGCCGCGGCTGGGTCTGGCCCTGCTCTACCAGGCCGTTCTGGAATTTCACTTTCGGTTCGGAACCGTCCTTGTAGCGCAGCGCCGCCATCTGTTCGAACGACCAGTTCTGCTGCGCCGGCCAGTTGCGCAATGCGCCCTTGACCAGCAAGGGCCGGGTGCGCGCGCCGAAACCGCCTTGGCGCTGCAATTGCTCGGCATCGATCTGGTCGACTAGCTGGAAGGATGGACCGCGGATCGAAGTCATAGGCAGGTAAGAAGCTGAAATGAAAATCGGGAAAAATCCCGCTGCGAGGCTTCACAGTTTAGCAGGATGAGACGGAAATTTTCCGGCAACGGCATTCTCTAGAAATTGCGTATGTCGTCCTGGATCATCCTGATCCGGTTATCGCTGTTGAGCCGGTTGATCAGCTGCGCCTGGGCTGCGCGCCATAACTGGTCGCGGTCCATCAGGTAGCCCTCGGTGCGGTAGCCGTAACGGCCTGTGCCGGGCACGTCGCCGTAATAGCTGATGGTGGCGCGGCGGCTTTCGGCGACTTCGTTGTAGCGCAGGTCCAGGCTCGGCACCCTGGTCACGGAAAGATCGAGGATGACCTGCATGGCGTTGGCTTCCTCGACCACCTTGCGGTTGAAACGGTAGGTGCGCACGGCGGTGCTGCCGTCAGGCTTTTTATATTCCACATTCTCGCTCATCGCCTCTACATATTGACTGAACCTGGGCGGCTGGTAGATATACGAGGTATTGAGATACATGCCGAGGTCGGCAGCGCCGCCGCCCTGGTATTGAAAACGGGTGAACCCCAGGTCGAACAGCCCCAGCACGCTCCTGGTGATATCGCCGTTCGGTTCGTTGCTGCTGATTTGCAGGACCACGGTGCCCATGTTGCGATATTTGTCGGACAGCGGCTGCGCATCCTTGTAGGCGCCATGCTGGCGGTACACGTCGTAGGCGTTGAAAAAGGCCAGGCTGGCGTCGCGGTACAGCGCCTTGCGGCGCTGCGGATTATTCGCAGCCAGCTCCGTCCCTTGCTGGTAATACGTTGCGGCGTCCTTGCTGTCTGCCGCATATTTATACTTGTCCGCCAGTTTCCTGGCATCTTTGTAGTCGCCGTATTTCTGGTAGGCGTCGGCGGCTGCGGCATAACTGACAGCCGCCATCCGGTCGTCCTTGACGGCCGCGGCAGCCCTGCCTTTCAGGTAGTACTGTCCGGCCAGGTTTTCCCGCAGGCCGACCTCGAGGTAGCGATCCGGCAAATCCGTATATTTGGAGTAGTACGGCCTGCCGGCCAGCATGGTCCGGATTGCCAGCAGATCCGAATAGGCGGCTATCTTCCTGTCGTACTCCTGGTCGCTAGCGGTCTGGACCGTGGTTGCATAACTGCTTTCGATAATCCGCAGGCGTTCGCGGATGCCGTTTCTTTCATCGCTGTCGTCGTAATCCGCTTTCTTGTATTTGTCGTCGAGATAGACCAGGGTCGATTGCACGCTGGCGACATAGTTGCCGTCCTTGAACTGCGAAATCGATGTAGACAAGGAAGCGCAGCCCGCAAGCAGCATGGCGCAGCCAAAGAATAAAAGCGCTGTCAAGACCGGTTTGAGTTTTTGCATTCTGTTTTCCCTGTAGCGATGCGGACCTGGCGTCGAGCAATGGCAGATCTTAAACGGAAGTACAAGGAGGAGGCAATCTCCGGCGCGGCCATGAAAAACCGCGTGCCCATGGCGAGATAGCGGTCAAGCGGTGCCGGAGCGCGGCGCCGAAGCCCCCGGAGGAGGCCCGAAAAAAAAAGCCCACTGCCTTGCGGCAGCGGGCTAAATATCAACATAGGAGAGGATAGGCTCCGATAGACGGTTTAATTCTAGTGAGAATTGGAAACTGCCACACCTGTCACTTTTAACAGGTTTACAAATCAGGGATATCGCCAGTCATGTCAACTATGACAATACCGTTGTCCAGGCTTGTTAATCAATCGTCATCTGCGATGCCAGGCCGGTTGGCGGCAGCCTGCGCTTGGAGCAACTGTCGCCGCAAAGGTCGGCCTGCTTGCATGGATGCCAGGCGGCGGACAAAAAAACAGAACGCGTGGAGCGGTAGTTTGCCAACATCCAGCGTATGGTCGCAGCACGCAAGAAACAGCTTGGCAAGCTCGCAACATAGTCGCTATTGCACAACATATCCTGGCGTGGCCCGGCAGGCGCTTCAACTCGCGAGGAACTCGCGCCAAGGCTCGAAATATTTTTCGCGCCAGCCGAGCTTGACCTCTTCGTAATCCTGGTCAGGCACATCCAGGTGCACCAGCTCTATGCGGCCATGCTCGCCTTGCGGATGGAACGACAGGATCAGGATCGAATCCGGATCGTCCGCCGCAAATGCCGGCGAGCGCCAGGTCTGCACGATCAGCCTGGGCTTGACCACCTGCAGCATCACGCCGGTCAGGGCGCCGTCGAAAGCCTCGAATTCGGCGCCGGCCTCGGCGCTTATGGTGACCGGCAAGCCGGTGATCGCCTGGTGCAGCACCGGATCGACATACATGTCGAACAAAGCGTCGGGAGTCGCTTTCAAGACTACCGTTTTATAAATCACATTGCGCATGCTGGTTCTTCCTGCTGTAAGCAAAGCATCAGATCAACAAACGCCAGGGACGCGACTGCGGGATGGCGCGCTGAGGAAATTTTCGTAACATGGGGAGACAGCGCAAGAACAGGCGCCGTCGCAAAACTTTACCTCATTTTTCAAAAACTCATTTCATCGCGCGCCGCATGCCGACATACAGGGCTTCCACCTTTTCGCGCGCCCACTCGGTCTTGCGCAAAAACGTCAGGCTGGATTTGATGCTGGGATCGCTCTTGAAACAGCGGATGTCGATGCGCTGCCCCAGTCCATCCCAGCCGTAATGCGCTACCAGTTCGGTCAGCATCGCCTCCAGCGTGACGCCGTGCAAATGGTTGTGTGTGTTCATGTGCTTCTCGATCAAGGTTCAGGCTGGCATTTTACGGTGCCTCGCTCCTCATCACACAGTATTAAAGTTTTTGGAAATCCTGTCGTTATCTGAATGACAGCTATCCTGAAAGAAAACAAATGATTTCAAGAATCGCCCCGGCCCAGGGTTCGACCCAATCCGCCGCCAGCGCTGCATCGCAGATCGCCGCCTTGCAAAAGCAGCTTGCCGGCCTGCAAAAACAACTGGTTTCCGCACTCAAGGAAATGCCATCGTCGAAAGAGGAACAGGCGCTGGCCGACATGCGGGTAAAAATGCTGCAGCAGCAGATTGCATCGATCGAGAACGAAATCAGCCGGCTGAGCCAGCTGGGGTCCGCGCCTGAGGCGCGGGATGGATTGCAAAGCGCCCAAGCGGCATTGCGAGACAAGCAGGCGCAACGCCAGAAAAACCCGGCCGCCTCAGCCGGCGCAGGGGTCGACCTGTATATCTGAACCCAGTCCTGCCCGGCGCTGGATTGCGGGGCAGGAGCAGCGTATCAAGGCTGCAGGTTAGCCCGGTAAAATGCCGTCACCGCATCGGCCAGCAGCTTGTGCGTATGCGTGGTCGGGTGCAGCGTATCCCAGAACACGAAGCTGTCCGGATTGCTGCACTGGGAACGCGCCGTCTGCGTACTCAGGTAGTTGGTGCTGGAATCGGTATTGATGTTGAGGCAGGACTGGGTAGTGTTGCTGACCTGGTATTTGCCTGGATTGCTCAGCAGGTCGTTGAATAGCGCGTAGCTGTCGAACAGCTGGATATGCAGGCTGCTCCCGTATTGCGCCTGCAGGGAACCGACCAGCGCCGCCAGCCGCGTGTTGAGATCGACCACCTGCGCGGCTACCGTCGCGCCCGTGGTCTTGATCCCGAACACCGGCGCCTTGGAAACGTCGGGCAGCTTGAGCAGCAGGATATTCCTGGCGCCGGCCTGGATCAGGCTTTGCAAGGCCTGGGTTTCGCCGCTGATCACCTGGTCGACCGTACTGTTGTAATTGACCAGGTCGTTGCCGCCGATGAGCATGGTGAACAAGGTGTTTTGCGGCTGGTAATTCTGCGCCTTCTGCATGTACTCGGTGTACGACTGCACTTGCTGGATCACGCCCGGGATCACGAGATCCTGGGTGCTCACGCCGGCGCCGCCGACGGCCCAGTTATACAAGGGAAGCTGCAGGTTGTCGGCCAGGTATTCGACCCAATTCTTGCCGTTGCTGAAACGGCCCAGGAACCAGCTGCCGGAATTGGGCAGCTTCCAGTCCGAGGCGTTGTAGGCATTCTGGGTATCGGACAAGCTGTCGCCGAAAGCGACTATCTTGTTGATGCCGCCCTGGACCACGCTGTCGGTAGTCCACACGGCATAGTTGAACGACAGCGCATTGTCGGCGGCGGCCACCATCGCCATCGGCTGGCTGATGCCCTTGGCGTTCAGCGTGCTTTGGCACACCGATTGCAGCGTGCTCTGCGCGACATCGCTGTAAAACATGTTTTCCCAGTTCAGCAGGCCGCCGGCCCACCAGTAGCCGTTGATGCGGTAATAGTCGCCGCTGGACGGATCCAGTCCCCAGACATAGGTAGTGGTCGGCTTGGTCGGATTGCTGCCGGTGCGGTACCAGCAGCGCAAATAGGTGTAAGTGCTGGCGCTGGCGGCCGCTGTTGCCGCCAGGCTGCGCGCGGCCGGCTTTTGCGCCTGCTGCTTCAGCAGCTGCTGCCTGGAGAGCGGACCGGACGACGATAGGTGATGGGTATAAGCGGGATCGGGTTTTGCATCAGCGGAAACTTCTGCCACGGCTAGATTCGAACACAAAGCACACAGTAAAAACAGGGTTTTCATTATTGGTTTCCTTGTTGTCTCGTTAGTCTCTGGATCACGGGAACTGCGCTTGCCACCGATAGCAAAATGCCACTATCGATATGGCTGCGGCAATGTTGACACACGGCAATAATATTCAGGTGACATTAAGATGACTGCCGGTCCTTTCCGATGGTTACCTCTAATCCCGGGTTACCCACAGAAATTGTGGACAGTCCTGTTGATAACCCGCAAGCGTTTTAGCTATGTAACTGATATATATAGGTTTTTCAGCAGTGCACAGAGTTGTCGCGCGGTGCTTTAAGAATCATTTAATTCAATCCGGCTAAACTGTCGTGATTTCCGATGTTTCCGAGGAGCTGGCCCCATGCGTTTGCTGTTGGTGGAAGACGATCTGATGGTGGGCGAAGCCGTGCGCAAGGGATTGCGCCAGGACGGTTTCGCCGTCGACTGGGTGCAGGACGGCGCCGCTGCGCTCAGCGCGCTGGCGCAGGAAGATTACCAGTTGCTGCTGCTCGATCTCGGCCTGCCGAAAAAGAATGGCCTGGAAGTGCTGAAATCGCTGCGTGCCGGCGGCAACCGGATCCCGGTGCTGATCCTGACCGCGCGCGACGCGGTAGCGGACCGCGTGGCCGGCCTCGACGGCGGCGCCGACGACTACCTGGTCAAGCCGTTCGACCTGGAAGAACTGGCGGCCCGCATCCGCGCCCTATTGCGCCGCCAGTCGGGACGCGCCGAACCGCTGGTCGAACTGGGCCAGCTGACGCTCAATCCGGCCACCCATGAAGTATTGCTGGAAGGCCGCCAGGTGAACCTGTCGGCGCGCGAATTCGCGCTGCTGCGCGCCTTCCTCGACCGCCCCGGCGTAGTGCTGTCGCGCGCCCAGCTGGAAGAAAAGATGTACGGCTGGGACGACAGCATCGAAAGCAATGCGGTCGAGGTCTACATCCACGCCTTGCGCAAAAAGCTCGGCAGCAATTTCATCAAGAATGTGCGCGGCATCGGCTACATGGTGGCCAAATGAAGTCGGCGCCGTCGATCCGCAGGAGCTTGCTGCTGTGGCTGGCGCTCGGCCTGAGCGGCGCCATCCTGGTGGCCGGCATCGCCCTGTATTTCCAGGCGCGCGGCGAAGCCAACGAATTGTTCGATTACCAGATGCGCAAGATCGTCGCTTCCCTGCCGCGCCAGGCGTTCTCGCCGATGATAGAAAACGGCGACGGCGGACCCGAGCTGGACGACCAGATCATGATCCAGATCTGGGACAACACCGGCGTCGTCATCTACCATTCGCACGGACAGGCCAGCCTGCCGCTGCAGGCCGAGCTGGGATTCACCTATGTCCGCCAGAGCAACGGCCTGTGGCGCGTCTACAGCGCGCAGATCGGCAACACCGTGGTGCAGATCGCGCAGCCGCAAAGCGCGCGCAACCAGATCGCCGCGCAAATGGCGGTCAAGACCGTCACTCCGCTGCTGCTGCTGTTCCCGCTGCTGGGCGTGCTGATCTGGGTCGCCGTCAGCCGCGGGCTGGCGCCGATCCGGCGCGCGGCGATGGAAGTCCAGGCGCGCGACATGCATGCCCTGTCGCCGATCCCGGACGCCACCCTGCCCGGCGAAATCCAGCCGCTGACCCAGGCCCTCAACGATCTGCTGGCGCGCCTGGGGCAATCGATCAAGGCGCAGCGCGCCTTTGTCGCTGACGCGGCGCATGAACTGCGCACACCGCTGACTGCCCTGCGCCTGCAAGTCCAGCTGGCCGAACGCGCCGCCGACGAGGGCGAACGGCAAGCCGCTTTCGGCGACCTGAAACAAGGACTGGAACGCGCCACCCACCTGCTGCAACAGCTGCTGACGCTGGCGCGCCAGGAACCGGGCGCGTTCGAGCAAGCCCACGCCGAACTCGACTTGCGCGCGCTGCTGCACAGCGTGGTCGGCGACTTCGCGCTGGCCGCGCATGCACGCCAGGTCGATCTCGGCATCAGCGCGGAGACGCCGGCCAGCGTGACCGGCAACGCCGACGCCTTGCGCATCCTGTTCAACAACCTGATCGACAACGCCTTGCAGTACAGCCCGGCCGGCAGCAGCATCGACGTCTCGCTGGCCGCCGACGCCGCCGGCGTCACGGTGGCCGTGCAAGACGGCGGCCCCGGCATTCCCGAGGCCGACCTGGAGCGCGTGTTCGACCGCTTCTACCGCGCCGCCGAAAGCCAGTCGCAAACCCGCGGCAGCGGCCTCGGCCTAGCGATCGTCAGGCAGATCGCCGATGCCCACCGGGCCAAGGTCAGCCTGAAAAATACCGGACATGGATTGCGTGCAAGCGTGCGCTTCGGCGCTTGACGCACCGCTTAAGCTATCACTCAACTGTTCCCGTTGATATTATTTTTTAAATCATTAAAACTACAATTATGTAACTACAAATTTGGAGTTACAATTTTTTTCATGGGACGATGTTAAAAACCGGAATAACCGGCGCAAACACTGCGTCAGTCTTGAGGCAGCTACATTTGTTTTCGACCACCCTCTGCATATCACCCGGCAAGATCGTGTTGAAAACAACGAATAGTGGAGTGGCTCAAAGAAGAAGGAAAAGGCTACCAAAGCCGCATGAACGATATTTTGCGAGCCGCAATGCTGGAAAACCTCCGTCACCGCTAGCGTGATCCGCGCGCTCAAAACAAGCACCTGTTGCCTGTTTAAGTCTGCTTTAATTTTTCGTATTTATGCTGTGCGCTAGTTCTAGTCCATCTGCAAGGAGCACAGCATGAATCGTCAAACCTTTACCCGCAGCGCCGTTGCCGTCGCCGTCCTGGTGGTCGCCGGCGGCGCCTACCTGCATTCGAAGAACGGCGATATCGGCATCGAAAACGCCAATGCCGCGATCGTCGCCCCCGCCCCCGTGGCGAGCAGCGCCGCGCCGGCTGTTGCGGTGGCGACCGATTTTTCCGGCATCGTCGAACGGGCCGGGCCGGCGGTGGTGAATATCAGCGTCACCGGCAAGGCAAAACAGAGTGCGGTATCCGACCAGGACGACGAGCTCGATCCGAACGATCCTTTCTCCCAATTTTTCAAACGTTTCGGCCCGCAGCTGCAAATCCCGCGCCATCCGCAGATCATGCGCGGCGAAGGTTCCGGCTTCATCATCAGCGCCGACGGCCTGATCCTGACCAACGCCCACGTTGTCGAAGGCGCCCAGGAAGTCACGGTCAAGCTGACCGACCGCCGCGAATTCAGGGCCAAGGTGCTGGGCTCCGACAAGCAGAGCGATATCGCCGTGATACGGATCGACGCCAAGAACCTGCCGACGGTACAGATCGGCAACCCGGCGCTGACCAGGGTCGGCGAACCGGTGCTGGCGATCGGCTCGCCGTACGGTTTTGAAAACACCGCCACCGCCGGCATCGTCAGCGCCAAGTCGCGCTCCTTGCCGGACGACACCTACGTGCCGTTCATCCAGACCGACGTCGCCGTCAATCCCGGCAATTCGGGCGGCCCGCTGTTCAACATCAAAGGCGAAGTGATCGGCATCAATTCGCAGATCTACAGCCAGACCGGCGGTTACCAGGGCCTGTCGTTTGCGATCCCGATCGATGTCGCCACCAAGGTCGAGCAGCAGCTGGTCAAGCACGGCAAGGTCACCCGCAGCCATCTCGGCGTCAGCGTGCAGGAAGTAAACCAGGCGCTGGCCGAATCGTTCGGCCTGAAGAGCGCCGCCGGCGCGCTGGTCAGCTCGGTCGACAAAGGCAGTCCGGCCGACAAGGGCGGCCTGCAAGCCGGCGATGTGATCCTGCGCTTCAACGGCCAGCCGATCAACCATTCATCCGACCTGCCGAGCCTGGTGGCCGATACTGCGCCAGGCACCGCCAGCACGATTGAAGTAGTGCGCAACGGCCAGGCCAAGACGCTGACCGTCAAGCCGACCGAAGCCGAAGCAGTGAAAACCGCCAGCAACGATGAAAGCGCCGGTTCGCAGGCACGGCTGGGACTTGCGTTGCGCCAGCTCAGCCCGGACGAACAGCAGCAGGTCGGGATCCACGGCGGGCTGGTGGTGGAAGATGCTTCCGGCCCGTCGGCGCTGGCCGGCATCCAGCGCGGCGACGTGATCCTGTCGCTCAACGGCAAGCCGGTCAACAGCGTCGAGCAGTTGCGCCAGCTGGTAAGCAAGGCCGGCAAGAACGTGGCGCTGCTAGTGCAGCGTGACAAAGACAAGATCTTCGTCCCGCTCAACCTCGGCTAAGGCCCCGACCGCAGGATGTGAAACGATGATCAAGCTGGCCAACAACAACCTGTCGCAGCACATCCTGCCCTCTTCCGCCACGATGATCGGCGTCTGCATCACCGCGCTGTCGATCATCAAGCTGGCCCGCTTCAGCGGGCTGGCGCTGTGGCTGAGCCACCTGCTGGCGCTCAACAGCCTGGTGTTCCTGAGCAGCGGCGTGCTGTCTTATGCCTCCATGCGCTCCAGCCGCAGCACGCGCCTGGAGCAATACGCTGACATCGCCTTCATCTTCGGCCTGACCCTGCTCAGCCTGTCTACCGTCTTCATGGCGGTGGTGATTGACTGAATTTTCATTCTCGCCGAAGTTACCCACAGAAACTGTGGACAGTCCTGTTGATAACTCCCGCGCGTTTCAGCTATGTGCTTGATCTATATGGATTTTTCATCTGTGCTCATTGGCGTGCTGGCAGCGCCGCTGAAATAACGCCCGATGCCGCCGGCTGCCGCAGCATCGTGACGCCGCAAAATTCTGTCTTTGAACGAATGCTCGATTTGCAGTTTGCACTGAACCCGCATCGGCTGTTTGCGCTCAAACAAACCTGGCCGCATGCCTGCCGAATAAAGAAATTGCGATTTCCACAAGTAAAGCCGCCCCTTCAAATATAATTCAAAAAAAATCTGCAAACTGTCGATCTCGCCGTTTCCCGCTCGACTAGTAAGCAGATCCGGGAATTCATCGGCGGCAGCCGCCGGCCCGGCCCCGACCTTAAACCGAACGGAGACATCAAGATGCGATTCATGATCATACGCAAAGCGGACAAGAACACGGAAGCCGGCACCATGCCCAGCACCGAACTGCTAGCCGCCATGATGAAATACAACGAAGAAATGGTGAACGCCGGCGTCATGCTGGCCGGCGAAGGTCTGCAGCCTAGCGCCAAGGGCGCCCGCATCAGCTTTGCGGGAGGCAAGCCGACCGTGTTCGACGGCCCCTTCGCCGAAACCAAGGAACTGATCGCGGGCTTTACCATGATCCAGGTCAAGTCGAAACAGGAAGCCATCGAATGGGTCAAGCGCTGGCCTGCGCTGGATGGCGACGGCGCTGTCGAGCTCGAACTGCGCCAGGTATTCGAGGCGGAAGATTTCGGCGCCGAGTTCACGCCGGAACTCAGGGAAACCGAAGAACGCCTGCGCCGCCAAAGTTCCGGCGCCTAAGCCTGCCGCGCTGCCCCAACGCACCAGGAGACCAGCAATGATCAAGACCATCGCCATCGTTATTGTCGTCGCACTAGCCGCCGTCTTCGGCTATGCCGCGACCCGGCCCGACACATTCCGCGTCCAGCGCACGATCTCGATCAAGGCGCCGCCGGAAAAGATCCTGGCGCAGGTCAACAACTTCCACGACTGGAGCAACTGGTCGCCTTATGAAAAGCTGGATCCAGCCATGAAACGGACTTTCAGCGGCGCCGCCAGCGGCCCGGGCGCGGTGTATGCCTGGAGCGGCAACGACAAGGCCGGCGCCGGACGCATGGAGATCAAGCAAACGTCGCCGTCGAAAACCGTCATCAAGCTCGATTTCAGCAAGCCGTTTGAAAGCAGCAACGTCGCTGAATTCAGCGTCGACACCCAGGGCGACAGCAGCAACGTCACCTGGGCCATGTACGGACCCGCACCTTATGTCAGCAAGGTGATGGGCTTGTTTTTCAATATGGACAGCATGATCGGCAAGGATTTCGAAGCCGGGCTTGCCAACCTGAAGACCGTCACCGAGAAATAAACGACGGTACCCCTGGCGTCGCGTGCAGAGACAGGCGCGGCGCCGTTTTCATCATCCATCGCAGGAACAGAGGAGATCAACATGCTATTGAACGCCTACCTGAATTTCAACGGCCAGTGCGACGCCGCCTTCAAGTTCTACCAGCAAGTCCTGGGCGGGAAAATCGCCTTCAGGCTGACCAACAAAGAAACGCCGATGGCAGAACAGACGCCGCCTGACCGGCAAGAAAAGATCGCGCACATCCGCCTGGAACTGGACGGCGGCGTCTTGATGGGATCAGATTGCCCGCCTGAATATTTCGAAAAAATGCAGGGCATGGTGTTGTCGATCAATGTCGACACGATTGCGGACGGCGCCCGCATCTTCAATGCGCTGGCAAAAAACGGCACGGTCAAGATGCCTTACGAAAAAACCTTCTGGGCCGCCAGTTTCGGCATGCTGGAAGACCAGTTCGGCACGCCGTGGATGGTCAATTGCGAGAAGGACGGCTAAGCAGCGGTTGCAGCACGGGTGCATCGTCAGCCTCGCGAGGATGACGATGCGCCGGTTCAGGACAGCGGCAGCTTGACCACCGTCACGCGGTCTATGAAAAATTCGCCGTCGACGCATTTCCGGTGCGGCACGCCGGCCACCTTGAATCCCGGCCCGCCCTGGGCCGCCCAGAGTTTGGCAACCGTGTCGAAATCTTCCAGCTCCAGCCCGAGCAAAGGCGCCGACAGCACGAATTGCGCGCCCTCTTTTTGTCTTGCCAGAACTTCTTCAATCGTCTTTGCCATGGTGTCAATCTGATGTATCGGGTTAATCGTTATCCGTGCGCGGCGCCTCAGCCGTCGCGCAGCAGTTCGCGCGGCAGCTCGTAGGTTTCCTTGATCGCCTGCAGCACGATATTGGAGCGGATATCCTGCACGCCCGGTATTTTATATAACTTCTCCAGCACGAAAGCGGAATAATGCTTGAGGTTGCGCGCCTTCACCCGCAGCAGGTAGTTGGCGTCGCCGGTGATGATGTAGGAGCCGACCACCTCCGGGTAATCCTGCAGCGCCTGCATGAAGTTCTCATGCCAGCTCTCGACATCGCGCCGCATCGTCACCTGCACGAAGACATCCAGCTCCAGCCCCAGTTTTTCCGGGCTCAGCACGGCGCTGTAACGGCTGATGATGCCGGCCTCTTCCAGGATGCGGACGCGGCGCAGGCAGGACGACGGCGACAGAAACACCTGCTCCGCCAGGTCCTGGTTGCTGATCCGGCCATTCTGCTGCAGCAGCGTCAGGATGTTCAAATCGATAGTATCGAGTTGCATTGAAATTATCTTTCAATATTAATAAACTATCTTTCATTTTATTCTAATTAATATTGAAAACAGCTATTAATTTCGTATAAAAATTCCTGCAAGCTCGCCTAAAATAATTGCCAGCGGACCATAGCAGTTCATTAGCAAGTTCACTAGTATCCAGCACCGGGGAACGCCATCGCCACTTCAAAACCCATCTGGGACATCAGCCCAACCCTGTCCGCACGGATCCCCGTGTGGCCGGGCGACACCGCGTACAGCGCGCAAGCCACCTGGGAAATCGGCGACGGCTGCCCGGTGCATGTCAGCCGCATCACGCTTTCCACCCATACCGGCGCGCACTGCGATGCGCCCAGCCATTACGATCCGCAAGGCGCGGCTATCGACCAGGTCGCCCTCGACGCCTATATCGGCCCCTGCCGCGTCATCCATTGCATAGGCGCTGCGCTGGTCACCCCGCAGCACATTGCCCACGCCTTGGCCGAGGTTCCGCCGCGCGTGCTGTTGCGCACCTACGCCAGCGCGCCGCAAGAGCATTGGGATCCCGCGTTTGCCGCGGTAGCGCCGGAAACCATCGCGCTGCTGGCGCAGCACGGGGTGCGCCTGGTCGGCATCGATACGCCCTCGCTCGATCCGCAGGAATCCAAGACCATGCTGGCGCACCACGCCGTCAGGCAGCACGGCATGGCGATACTGGAAGGCATCGTGCTCGATGCGATCGACGCCGGCGACTACGAGCTGGTTGCCCTGCCCTTGCGCCTGGCCGGCATGGACGCCAGTCCGGTGCGGGCCGTGCTGCGCCCTCTTTCACCTTAAGGAACACCACATGACAAACAGTAGCCGCGCAGCTTGCCAGGCCCTGGACGCCGACGATCCGCTGGCGCCGCTGCGAACCTTGTTCGACCTGCCGTCCGGCGTGATCTACCTGGACGGCAATTCGCTGGGCGCGCGCCCGCACGCAGCGCTGCAGCGCGCGCAGCAAGTGATCCAGCAGGAATGGGGGCACGACCTGATCCGCAGCTGGAACAAGGCTGGCTGGTTCGACCTGCCGAGCCGGCTGGGCAACAAGCTGGCGACGCTGATCGGCGCCGGCGAGAATGAAGTGGTGATCACCGACTCCACGTCCATCAACCTGTTCAAGCTGCTGGCCGGCGCCCTGCAGATCCAGGCCGGCAAGGCGGACGGCGCCAGCCGCAAGGTGATCGTCACCGAACGCGGCAATTTCCCCACCGATATCTACATGGCGCAAGGACTGACCGAATGGCTCGACCGCGGCTACCGCATCCACCTGGTCGACTCGCCGCAAGAACTCGCTACGGCTGTGAACGCGAAAACCGCGGTCCTGATGCTGACCCATGTCAACTACCGCAGCGGCCACCTGCATGACATGCAAGCCGTCACCAAGGCTGCACAAAAGCAAGGCGCGCTGGTGCTGTGGGACCTGGCGCATTCGGCCGGCGCCGTGCCGGTCGACCTGCATGCGGCGAACGCCGACTTTGCCGTCGGCTGCACCTATAAGTACCTCAACGGCGGCCCCGGTGCGCCGGCCTTCGCCTGGATCGCACCGCGCCACCACGCGCAGTTCAGGCAACCGCTGAGCGGCTGGTGGAGCCACCAGGCGCCGTTCACCATGCAGCCCGCATTTGCGCCCGGCGACGGCATACGGCGTGCATTGTGCGGCACCCAGCCGGTGGTGTCGCTGGCGCTGGTCGAGTGCGGCCTCGACATTTTCGCCCAGACCGACATGCAAGCCTTGCGCCGCAAATCGCTGGCGCTGACCGACCTGTTCATCGCGCTGGTCGAAAGCCGCTGCGCCGGCCTCGGCCTGACGCTGGTCACCCCGCGCCAGCATGAACAGCGCGGCAGCCACGTCAGTTTCGCCCACGCCCACGGCTATGCCGTCATGCGCGAACTGATCGCGCGCGGCGTCATCGGCGACTACCGCGAACCGCACGTGATGCGCTTCGGCTTCACGCCGCTGTATACGCAATTCACCGATGTCTGGGACGCAGTCAGCACCTTGCGCCGGATCCTGGCCGACAAGGATTACGAAATCGATGCGCAGCAGGAAGCGGTCACTTAATTCGGGAGTCACGCAATGGAATGCCCTTACAAGCCCGGCGAATCGTGGCATGGCGCCAAGATGGAATTCGGCGAAACCATGAGCTACGGCGATTACCTGGCGCTGGACCAGATCCTGTCGGCGCAGCAGCCGCGTTCGCCCAACCACAATGAAATGCTGTTCATCATCCAGCACCAGACCAGCGAACTGTGGATGAAATTGATGCTGCACGAGCTGCACGCAGTGCGCGCGCAGATGCGCAGCAACGACTTGTCGCCGGCGTTCAAGATGATGGCCAGGGTGGCGCGCATCATGGACCAGCTGGTGCACGCCTGGGACGTGCTGGCGACCATGACGCCGCCGGAATACACTGCGATCCGCCCTTACCTTGGCCAGTCGTCAGGTTTCCAGTCGTTCCAGTACCGCGAGATCGAATTCCTGCTGGGGAACAAGAACGCCGCGTTGTTGCAGGTGCACCAGCATTCGCCGGAATCGTATGCGCGGCTGCAGGACGCCTTGCGGCAGCCGTCGATCTATGACGAAGCGGTGATGCTGATGGCGCGCGCCGGCCTGCCGGTGGAACAGGCTCGCCTGAACCTGGACTGGAGCAATCCCACCGTCGCCGACAAGTCGGTGGAAGCGGCCTGGCTGACGGTGTACAAGGCCCCGGACACACACTGGGAGTTATACGAATTGGCCGAGAAGCTGGTCGACCTGGAAACCTCGTTCCGCTACTGGCGCTTCCGCCACCTGACTACCGTCGAACGCATCATCGGTTTCAAGAAAGGCACCGGCGGCACCGAAGGCGCCAGCTACCTGAAGATGATGCTGGACGTGGTGCTGTTCCCGGAACTGTTTTCGCTGCGGACTTCTCTCTGAAGCAGGTCAGTTCCCTCGATTGCGCCTGGCCACCCGCGCCCGCACGTCTTGCACATCGGCCGGATCGCAGCGCAGTTCCAGCAGCTGGTTGACCGCGATCTCGTCGGCCAGCGAGGTTGCCGTCACCCTGCCGCCGAAAAAATCGGCATCCAGGCTGAGCGCATTGCAGATGCGTTTGCGGCCCTGTTCGTCCTGCGGCAACTGCAGCACCACTGTCAGGAAATTTGCCGCCGGGCTGCCCTGCGCCTGATCCGGCACAGGCTGGCTGGCTATGGCCGCCGGCTCTGGCGCAACTTCCGCAGGAAACCGGATTTGCTGTTCCTCGGCGATGTCATCCAGCGTCACCAGCACGCTGCTATGCGGCCCCGGCCATTTCTTGACGCCGCCGACCACCGCCGGCGCGCCGCCGCTGACTTCGTATTCGGTTTCGGACACCTTCTCGTAATGAAAAGGCTCCCACGCCGGATCGCCGTGCTTGCGCATCGCCACCGCCTCCAGCACCTGGCTGGCCGGCGCGCCATTGCCCAGCATGCCGACCGCGCTTAGGCCTGCATCGGCCGTCGTATCTTCCATCTCGATTGCCTCGTTTATTCAAAAGGGATTGCTGACTTTCAGCACCGGAGCGGCGGCCAGGGTCTCGGGCAAGGGCCGCGACTCCAGCTGCTCCACCACCTGGTTGAGCAGCGACTGCAAGGCCTTGGCCTGCTCCAGCCCGCGCTGGTCCAGGGTCAGGTCGAGATCGCCGAACAGGCTGACCCGGTCCAGGCGATTCTCGACGTTCAGCTTGCCGATGGCGAGGGTTGCGCTTTCGTCGGCGAACGGGATAAATTTAGACATGCGACCATCCTTTATGGATCAGGTTTGTAATGAAATTCAGGAACACTTTCATGGCATCGTTGAATAGCCTGGTTAATAGATCCGCTTCAATTTTCTTGACCTGGGCTGCCGGATCCTCTCTTTTTTCAGGAGCATTCCTGGCGCCGTGCTGGCCGGCTCCAGCGCCCGGCAACGGCATCGCCACGTCCTTGATGCGCTTCGGCACGCCGGGCAGCAGGTCGATGCGCAACGTGTTTTCCAGCTGCGTCACCGACAAGGCCTGGTAGTGCGACGTATCTTCATTCTTGATGAAATAGGCCGCAGCCTGCTGCCTCTTCGGACTATAGACCACTTTGTAGATATAAGTCGGCACCAGCACATTGCCGATCTTTTGCAAGTCCTGGCCGAGGAAGGCCGGTCCGGTAATCACGTACAGCTCGCCGTCTTTTTCCGCCAGGCGCCGCACGGCGCTTTCGATCTCGGCCCAGACATGGCGGTTGTTTTGCGGATTCTGCGGAATCATGTTGGCCAGGCTGAAACTTTCATACTGCGAAGTGCGGTTCGCCATGTCGCCGTTGGGACTCATGTGGCCGCGGTCGAAACCGGAGCGCGCATAGTCTTTCAGCTCGGCGCGGCCGCTGATCAGCAGGCCGGGTTCGGGATGAAAGGAATTTTCGCGCGACAGCGTGCGGGCGGCGTCGATATTGCTGCGCGTCAGGTGCTCGGCCGACCACAGCGGGGTGCGCGTGATCCCTGAATGCATGACGGCGAAAGCCTGGTAGCACAATTCCTGGGTCTGGCGCGCCAGCTTGTCATTGAGGATTTCGGGCGCCCGGCCGGCGGCGTAATGGGAGGGACAATCTGTGGCAAAAGCCGATGAAGCAAGAAGTAAAAGGGGAAGCAGGAAACGATATGGCTTGTGCGGCATTGCTCACCAAAACTGTATAAATACACAGTATAAGGTTTAACTTAAACTGCACCAAGCACTATCCCTAATTTTTTTGCGATGCAATCAATGCGGCGTACGGAATCCGTTTGCCGCCCAGGCGCTGGCGCTGCTTTCGCTGAGCTTGAAAGTCGCCGCAACCCGCACCTGCGCCAGCTGTTCGCCGTCGGCATCGTGGGCAGTCAACAAGGCATAGGGAAAATCGTCGTCGGGAACGATGTCGAGCGTGACATTGAGCGTTGTTTCAGCAGCGTCCACCACGATGCTCTTGTGCAGCATGGCGTGCAGCTGCTGTTCGTGCCGGCGCACGAACTCCGATGCGGTCTTGACCAGCGTGATGAAAGCCGAGGCATCCAGCGGTTTCGGATTCTTCTTGTCGCGGCCCATGGTCCAGGGCCCGACCAGCGCCGGCTCCGGTTCGCCGTCCTTGATCATCGCTACCGCCCAGCCGTCGTCATCGTCGTTCTTGATGATGCGCGCGGTCCAGCCGTCGTCGCACCACAGGCGCGGCTCCTGGATCAGCCGGTCGCCGGCGGCGGTTTCATCGTGGGCGTCGTGGGCGTCGGGAGTTGCTGCGGAATTGTCTGTCATTGGGGATTGCTTCGCTGCTGATGGAAGGTAGATGAGGCTAGGAAGGCCAAATTGTATAGTACAAAGCGCGGCGCTTCACTGGCGCCGGAATTGTTTGCGGTAGGCGGCAGGAGAAACCGAGAACGCGGCAGTGAAATGCTGGCGCAGCGACACGGTGGAGCCGAAGCCGACCAGTTCGGCGATGCGGTCTATCGCCTTGTCGGAAGTTTCCAGCAGCCGTTGCGCCGACGCCAGGCGATGGTTGAGCAGCCATTGCGATACCGTGGTCCCGGTTTTCATCTTGAAACGGCGGGTGAAATTGCGCCGGCTCATGGCGGCCTTCGCGGCCAGCACATCCAGGCACAGCGGCTGTTCCAGATGTTCGATGGCCCAGTCCAGCGTGGCCGTGAGCTGGTCGCTGCCGCCGCTGGCCGGCAACGGCTGTTCGATGTACTGCGCCTGGCCGCCATTGCGATGCGGCGCCACCACCATGCGCCGGGCGATACGGTTGGCCACGTCGGCGCCATGGTCGCGGCGCAGCAGATGCAGGCAGCAATCGATCGCCGCCGCGGTGCCGGCCGACGTCAGGATGTCGCCATCGTCGACGTACAGTACTTTCTGGTCCAGCTTGACGCGCGGGTACTTGCGGGCAAAATCGTCGGCCCACACCCAGTGGGTGGATGCCGCCCGGCCATCCAGCAAACCGGCCTCGGCCAGTACGAACGCCCCCAGGCACAAACCGACCACCCTGGCGCCGCGTAAATGCGCCTGGCGCAAAGCCTGCAGCAAGGCTTCAGGCGGACGCTCATCGGGATCGCGCCAGGCCGGCATGATCACGGTGTCGGCTTCCTCCAGCGCGGACAGGCCATGCCGCACATCGATATCGAATCCGGACATGGTCGCCATCAGGCCCGCCTTCTCGCCGCAAATCAGCAAACGGTAGCGCGGCGCGCCCAGCCTGGCCAGGTCGTCGCCGAACACCATGCACGGCACGGACAGGTGGAAAGGGCTGATGCCCTCGAAGGCGATCACCGCCACGGTGTGCATTTTCTCGGGAGCAGCTTCGGGCGCAGTTGCAGGATTCCAGGCTGGTTTCGACATGGCCCGATCCTATCACATTATGTCTATCGGGACACTTTCGCCGATTACCCTGAAACCCGATACTTCGTCCTGTTCCGACGCTCGCTGCAAAGAGCCCGGGGAAAGGCAGGGATGAGCGATTGGCGCCCATCCTGCCCATTCACACAGGAGTCCCAAAATGAACCACCCAACCATCCGCACCATCGCCGGCGCAACCGCACCGGCCAAGATAGAAGCCGCCAGCACCGCGCTGCTGGTGATCGACTTTCAAAACGAATACTTCAGCGGCAAGATGCCGATTCCCGACGGCGCGCGCGCACTCGGCAACGCCCGGCGCCTTACGACTTTCGCCGACCAGGCCGGGATCCCGGTATTCCATGTCCAGCATGTCACGCCGGCCGGCACGCCGATTTTTGCCGAAGGCGGGACCACCGTGCAATTCCATGACGGACTGCAGCCTGCCGCGCACCACACCGTGCTGCAAAAATCGTCAGTCAGCGTGTTCCCGACCACCGACATCGACAGCCGCCTCAAGGCAGCCGGCATCAAGACCCTGATCATCAGCGGCCTGATGACCCACGCCTGCGTCGCCGGCGCGGCACGCGACGCAGTACCCCTCGGCTACCAGGTGCTGGTGGCCGAAGACGCCTGCGCCACCCGCGACCTCGACACCGCCGACGGCGCCGTCCTGCCCCACGCCGCACTCCACCGCGCATCGCTGGCAACCATCGCCGACACCTTCGGCGACATCATGACAACCACCCAGATCCTGCAACTGCCCCAAACCTGAACCACCACGCTTATTAATTAGGGTCAGAGTCAAATTGTTGACCGGTCAACAATTTGACTCTGACCCTAATTAACTGGCCGGCAAGGGTGGGAGTGGGGAAATATGGGCGGGGGAATAAGTGGCATACTGTGCGGATTGCGGGATTGGGTATATTTGCTGATGGGCATGGGTTGCCACTGAAAGGCGGAGTGAAATGAAAAACTGGATTCGTCTCAACAAGGGATTCCTGCTGTTCCTTTTCCTTTTCGGGATTTTCCGCACCGCGGTCGCCGACTGGAATCCGATCCCTTCCGGTTCCATGCGCCCCAACCTGCTGGAAGGCGACGTCGTGTTCGTCAACCGCCTCGCCTTCAACCTGAAAGTCCCGCTCACCAACATCGTCCTCAGCCACCTCGGCGAACCGAAGCGCGGCGATATCGTCACCTTCTTTTCACCGCTGGACGACACCCGGCTCATCAAGCGCGTGATCGCCCTGCCCGGCGACACGGTCGAGATGCGCGATGAAAAGATGATCATCAACGGCCAGCAAGCCAGCTACGCCATGCTGGGCAGCGCGCCCGAACCGCTGGAGCAAGGCGGCGCCCTGGTGGCCTTGCGCCTGAATGAAAAGATGGGGACGGAGCAGCATCGCATCCAGCTGCTGCCGCAGGTCAACGCCGAGCGCAATTTCGGCCCGATCACGGTGCCGCAGGACCACTACATGATGCTGGGCGATAACCGCGACAACAGTGGCGACTACCGCCATTTCGGTTTCGTGCCGCGCGAGTTGCTGATCGGGCGCGCCGAACGGGTGCTGGTGTCAGCCGACATCAAGGGCAACTGGATGCCGCGGACCGAACGCTTCGGCATGCAGCTGCGCTAACGCCGCCGGCCCGCCGCGCGGCTGCCGATGTTGTGCAGCCGCTTTTCAATCAGTTCCGACATGCCCTGCGCCGCAATCGAAAGAGAGCGCTCTTTCTTTTTCACGATCAGGATAGGCCGCACGATGTCCTGCGCATCGATCGGGATGCTGACCAGGTCCATGTGGCGGAACTGGAACAAGGTCAGCTCCGGCACGATGCTGACGCCCAGGCCGGATTCGATCAAGCCCGCCACCGTCGCCAGATGCTCCACTTCCAGCCCCGAATTCATCACCGGAATGCCGCGCAACAATAGCTCGACATGCTGGCGCACGCTGGTCGAACGCGCCAGGTGTATCAGCTCGCAGCCGCCCAGGTCAGACAGGCGGATGCGGCGCTTGCCGGCCAGCGCATGGTCCTGGCGGCACACCAGGTAAAACGGATCGCTGCACAAGGTCTTGGTATCGAATTCTGTCAGGCCCGAACCGGGCGCGGTCAAGGCAATATCCGCCTTGCCCTGGCGCAGCATGGCCAGGCACTGGTCCGACAAGGCGTCGAACAGCTGCACCGTAATTCCCGGATAGGCCCGCTTGTATTCGGCAATCACCGCCGGCAAGCCGTTCGCCGCCAGCGACGGCAGCGCGGCGATCGCCACCCGGCCCTTGCGCCTGGCGGCGTAGTCGCTCATGTCGGCAAATGCCGATTCGATATCGCTGACCAGCGAACGCGCCACTTCCGCAAACAGTTCGCCCTCGGCGGTCAGCGTGACGTTGCGCGTATCGCGCTCGAACAGCTTGGCGCCCACCGCCACTTCCAGTTTCTGGATCATGACGCTGAACGCCGATTGCGACATGAAGCAGCGCTCCGCCGCGTGGGTGAAATGCTTGCATTCCTGCAGCGCCAGGAAGGCGTGCAGCGAGCGGGTGGAGATATTGAGTTTCATCGATTAATCCGTTTTAACGATCAATCTATCGAAAAAATTCATTTTACAGCACAAACCCCTGCCACCAGAATGCATCAAAACAAGATCGCAAACAGATCGTAAAACAGATCGATAACAAACAATCCCGGAAAATATCCAGGGACAGGAGACAGACAACATGCTGGCATTGCTCGGCTTCATCACCATCGTCATCCTGCTGGCGGCGATCCTGACAAAAAGGATGTCGCCGCTGGTGGCCCTGATTGCGATCCCCATCATCGCCGCCCTGATCGGCGGCTTTGGCCTGGAAACCTCCAAATTCATCGTTTCCGGCATCACCGGCATTGCGCCGGTGGCCGGCATGTTCGTGTTCGCGATCCTGTTCTTCGGCATCGTCACCGACGCCGGCATGCTCGATCCGATCATCTCCGCCATCCTGCGCATCGTCGGCAGCCGTCCTACCCGCATCGTGCCCGGCACCGCGCTGCTGGCGCTGCTGATCCACCTCGACGGCTCCGGCGCGGTCACCTTCCTGGTGACGATCCCCGCCATGCTGCCGCTGTACACGCGGCTCGGCATCGACAAGCGCGTCCTGGCCTGCGTCGCGTCGCTGGCGGCCGGCGTCAATTTCCTGCCATGGACCGGCCCCATGATTCGCGCCTCGGCTGCCTTGCACATTCCGGTCAGCGAGATTTTCACGCCCTTGATCCCGGTGCAGGTGGTCGGCCTGGCGTTCGTTTTTTCGGTGGCCTACTACCTCGGCCTGAAAGAGGAACGGCGGCTCGGCCTGGCCAAGGGCGCGCCGTCCGGTTTCGTCCATACCCACGAATTGTCCGAGACGGAAAAAAGCATACGCCGTCCGCAGAATTTCTGGATCAATATCGTGCTGACCGTTTTTGTGCTGGGCGTGATGATCAGCGGCAAAATCGATCCGGTGGTGATGTTCATGATCGGCGTGGTGCTGGCGCTGATGGTCAATTACCGCAACGCCGACATGCAGCGCGCCCGCATCGACGCCCACGCCAAGGCAGCCCTGCTGATGGCCAGCATCCTGTTCGCCGCCGGCGTGTTCACCGGCATCATGAGCAAATCCGGGATGCTGAGCGCCATGGCCAAGATGGCGGTCGGCCTGGTGCCGCCGTCGATGGCCTCGCATATCCCGGTAGTGCTCGGGTTGCTGTCGATGCCGCTGTCCATGCTGTTCGATCCCGACTCTTTCTACTTCGGCGTGCTGCCGGTGATCGCCGAAGTCGGCCATATGCTGGGCGTGCAGCCGCTGCATGTGGCGCAAGCCGCGCTGCTGGGCCAGATGACCACCGGCTTTCCGGTCAGCCCGCTGACGCCTGCCACCTTCCTGGTGGCGGGCCTGGCTGGCATCGACCTCGCCGACCACCAGAAATACACGTTCAAATACCTGTTCGCGGCCTCGGTCATCATGACGATCACCTGTGTCGCGATCGGCGTCTTCCCTTTATGAGGGGCGCATACAGCTTGAGGAAACCAGCATGAGACATATCCGCATCGGCGCCGGCGCCGGCTACTCCGGGGACCGCATCGAACCCGCCATCGAACTGGCTGAAAAGGGCGAGATCGACTACCTGGTGTTCGAATGCCTGGCCGAGCGCACCATCGCCATCGCCCAGCAGACCCGGATGAAAGATCCCGCACTCGGCTACGATCCGCTGCTGGCGGAGCGGATGCGGGCGGTGCTGGCCATCTGCAGCGCCAAGAAAATCAAGATCATCACCAACATGGGCGCGGCCAATCCGCTGGCCGCCGCCGCCGCGGTCAGGCAGATCGCGCAAAGCATGCAGCTCAATCTGAAAGTGGCGGCGGTGACCGGCGACGATGTGCTGGACGCCATGAAAGCCGGCGACTACATCAGCGACCAGGATATCGCGGTCAACAGCCTGGGCGACAGGCTGCTGTCGGCCAACGCCTATATCGGCGCCGCGCCGCTGGTGGAAGCGCTGGCGCAGGGCGCCGACGTGATCGTCACCGGCCGCGTGGCCGACCCGGCGCTGTTCCTGGCGCCCTTGATCCACGAGTTCGGCTGGGCCATGGACGACTGGCACCGCCTCGGCCAGGGCACGCTGGCCGGGCACTTGCTGGAATGCGCCGGCCAGGTCAGCGGCGGCTATTTCGCCGATCCGGGCTACAAAGACGTCGCGGGGCTGGCGCGCCTGGGTTTCCCGATCGGCGAGGTGGCGGAAGACGGTTCGGTCGTGATCACCAAGGTTGCCGGTTCCGGCGGCCAGGTAACGCCGGCCACCTGCAAGGAACAGCTGCTGTACGAAATTCACGATCCCGCCAGTTACCTGACGCCGGACGTGGTGGCCGATTTTTCGGCGGCGACGGTGCAGGAAATCGGCCCCGACCGGGTGCTGGTGCAAGGCGCCAGCGGCAGCGCCAGGCCGGACACCCTGAAGGTATCGATAGGTTATATCGACAGCTACATCGGCGAAGGACAGATTTCCTACGCCGGGCCGGGTGCGCTGGCGCGCGGCAGGCTGGCGCAGGCGATTGTCGCCGAACGGCTGCAGCTCAGCGCCGTGGCGTTCGATGAAATCCGCTATGACCTGCTGGGCGTGGACGCAATCCACGGCGCCGCCTTGTCGGCGCAACCGGGCGAACCGTATGAAGTGCGGCTCCGCGTCAGCGCCCGCAGCGGCAGCATGGGCGAGGCCGTCCGCATCGGCAACGAAGTCGAAACGCTGTATACCTGCGGACCGGCGGCCGGCGGCGGCGTCACCAAGACGGCGAAGGAAGTGGTTGCGGTGCAGTCTTGCCTGATGCCGCGCCGGCACGTGACAACCGCCGTCCATTTCGAGTGAGGATCAAAATGAAACTACGCGAACTTGCCCATTCCCGCGCCGGCGACAAGGGCGACATCTCGAATCTCTCGGTAATCGCCTACCGCGAACAAGACTACGCGCTGCTGGAAAAATACCTGACGCCGGAACGCGTCAAGGCGCATTTCGCCGGCATCGTGCACGGCGAGGTGGTGCGCTATGCGCTGCCAAGCCTGGGTGCATTCAACTTTGTCATGCAGCGCGCCCTGGGCGGCGGCGTCACGCGCTCCCTGGCGTTGGACGCCCACGGCAAATGCCTGAGTTCGGCGATAATGACCCTGGAAATCCCTGACGATATCGATCCATCCTGATCCATCCACGCCGCCAAGAAAGGAAGTTCATGAGAATGCAGATTCGCCGCTTGCCGCGCCAAACCACGTACGCCACGATAGCGCTGTCCCTTGCCACGCTGGGAGCCGTGGCGTCGGCGCAAACGCTGGCGCCGGAAACCCAGCGCTACCACGACATCTACAAGGAGCTGGTCGAAATCAATACCAGCCACTCGGCGGGCGACACCACGAAAGCCGCGCATGCAATGGAAAAGCATCTGCTGGACGCCGGCTTCAAGGCTGGCGATATCCAGGTGATCGAGCCGTTCCCGCGCAAAGGCAACCTGGTGCTGCGGTTCAAGGGCAACGGCAGCAAGCAGCCGCTGCTGTTGCTGGCGCATATCGACGTGGTCGAGGCCAAGCGCGAAGACTGGAAGACCGATCCCTTCCAGCTGCAGGAAACCGGCGGCTATTTCACCGCCCGCGGCTCGATCGACGACAAGGCGATGGCGTCGGCTTTCGTATCGGTGCTGAGCCAGCTCAAGCAGGAGGGCTTCAAGCCCAGCCGCGACATCATCCTGGCGCTGACCACCGATGAAGAACGCGGCGATGTGGAAAGCAACGGCGCCAAATGGCTGATCGCCAACAAGCCCGAATTGCTCAAGGCCGCGTTCGGCATCAACGAAGGCGGTGGCGGCGAACTGCGCGACGGCAAGCCGAACCTGCACCGGATCCAGGTCGCCGAAAAAATCTACGCCACTTACGAACTGGAAGCACGCGATGCCGGCGGCCACAGTTCGACCCCGACTGCCAACAACCCGATCTATGCCATCGCCGCCGCGCTCAACAGATTGAGCGCTTACCGCTTCCCGGTGCACCTGGCCGAAGTCACCACAGGCTATTTCGCCCGCAGCGCGCCGTTCGCCAGCGGCCAGCTGGCCGCGGACATGCGCGCGGTAGGCGGCGGCAAGCCGGACGCCGCTGCAATCGAGCGCCTGTCGGCGGTCCCTGACTACAATGCGCAACTGCGCAGCACCTGCGTGGCCACCATGGTCAGCGCCGGCCATGCCGAAAACGCCCTTCCGCAATCGGCCAAGGCCACCGTCAACTGCCGCATCCTGCCGCAAGACGATCCGGACGATATCGACCGCCAGCTCAAGCAAGTGATCAATAACGACAAGATCACCGTGCGTTACACCAACAAACCGCTGCGCAGCCCGGCTTCGCCGCTCAACGGCGACCTGGTGAAAACGGTGGAAGCCCTGACCCAGGACATGTGGCCAGGCGTGCCGGTGGTGCCGGCCATGAGCACCGGCGCCACCGACAGCAGCTACATGCGCAATGCGGGAATTCCGATGTATGGCGTGTCCGGCCTGTTTGTCGAACCGTCGGACCGCCGCACGCACGGCCTGGACGAGCGCGTCGAAATCCAGCGCTTGTACGACGGCCGTGAGTTCCTCTATCGGCTGGTCAAGCGCCTGGCGCAATAAGGTCATAAATTGAACCGGCTCCGGCGCCAGCCGGGGCCGGATTGCCTTGCTGCCGAATTCGAACGCAAGAACCAGAGTGTCCAGGGCCTTGATATGCCCTATGTTGCAATTGTGCGGCGCCTGCCGCTAGCCAATTGACGGACACTCGCCATGAACTTTATCGAACTGCTCCTGCTCGCCGCGATCTGGGGCGCATCGTTTCTCTTCCTGCGGATTGCCGCGCCGGAATTCGGCCCCTTCGCGCTGATCGCGCTGCGGGTCGGCATTGCCGCGCTGGTGCTGGCGCCGGTGCTGCGCTCCGCCGCCGCCCGCAGCCAATGCCGCAGCAAGGCATGGCCTTTGTTTGTAGTCGGCGTCAGCAATTCCGCGGTTCCGTTCGCCCTGTTCGCCTATTCCACGCTGTCCGTCAACGCCGGCATCGACTCCATCCTGAACGCCACCACGCCGATCTGGGCCGCCCTGATCGCCGCGCTCTGGTTCGGGCAAGCCATGAACCGCAGCCAGGCCTGCGGCTTGCTGCTGGGCCTGGCCGGGGTTGCCGTGCTGGTGTGGGATACCGCAGGAGCAGGCGTTGCAGGCGTGCCGCTGGCGATCGCCGCCGCGCTGCTGGCTGCCGTGTGCTACGGTTTTGCAGTGAATTATTCCAAACGGCATCTGGCAGGAGTGCAGCCGCTGGTAGTCGCCTTCGGCAGCCAGCTGTTCGCCTCCGTCGTGCTGCTGCCGCCGGCGCTGCTGTCCTGGCCGCAGCATGCTATCGCGCCCGCGATCTGGGCTTGCGTCGCCGCCCTAGGCGTGGTCTGCACCGGCTTCGCCTACATCCTGTATTTCCGCCTGATCGAACGCGTGGGCGCCTCTTATGCCGCCTCCGTGACTTTCCTGATCCCGGTGTTCGGACTAATCTGGGGCGCCGTTTTTCTCAACGAAAAAATCACCCCAGCCATGCTGGCCGGCTGCGCCATCACCCTGCTCGGGACCGCCCTCGCCAGCGGCAAGCTGGGCACCTTGTTGCCAGGTAAACGCAAAGCAAGGACCACCACGGGTTAGCAGGCATCACTCCAAAAAATCGACGGACGCAAGTTACAACGCCTGACGATTTCCTTGTAGACAACCAATTGCGGTGTTACATTTTTCCCTTTCGTAATTAGGGTCAGAGTCAAATTATTTCGCGAAAATTAATTAGGGTCAGAGTCGAATATTTTCTACGTCCTGAACGGTGCAGAAAAAATGTCTAACGAAAGCTGCTGGCCAGCTGCGGTAAACCGGCGCCCAATGCGCATGGGCATACTGCTGTCCTTGTTATTGCATCTCGGCCTGATGCAATTGTTCCGACCTCATGCCGCTGCTGATGCGGCCCCAGATTCGCAGCCAGCGATGGCCTTGTTACTGCTGCCGGCTGCACCGCCAGCCCCGGCACGTGCAGCGTCCATCACCAAGCCGCCTGTCGTCCAGCGCGACCCGCATCCCGCCCAGCCTTCTGTCCGCGCCAATACGATGACCGCGCCGCTGCCCGCGGCACCCCGCGAGAACAGTATCGGCGATACCGCATCCATTTCTCAACCGGCGCAAAAACAGCCACGCGTCGACCTGGACGCCGCATTCAACACAGCCAGGAAGATAGCCACGGATCCCACCGAGAGACGCAACGGCACCGCCGTCTCGCAATTGCAAACGCACCCGCTAGAAGCCCGCCCCGATAGTCCGCTAGCCCAGGATATCCAACGCAGCGCGCGCGCCGACTGCCTCGACGTCGGCCGTCCCTTTGGTCTATTAGCGCCCCTGGTTCTCGCGGCGGATGCGGTGCTGTCAAAAAAAGATAGCGGATGCAAGTGGTAGCGCCTGCTGATTGGCTTGTAGACAGCCAATTACAGTGTTACATTTTTCCCTTTCACAATTAGGGTCAGAGTCGAATATTGATGGACGAGAATATTCGACTCTGACCCTAATTAAATTCAGCGGCAGACCTTTTTTGTGTTTTTCATCGGAGAGAAAACGATATGCGCGCGATCCTCAATTTCTTGTGGTTTGTCCTGGGTGGGGTGTTCATGGGATTAGGCTGGTGGCTGGCTGGCGCTGTCGCCTTCCTCACCATCGTCGGCATTCCGTGGGGCAAGGCTTGTTTCGTGATCGGGCAATTTACCTTCTTCCCTTTCGGCAGGGAGGCGGTGAGCCGGAAAGAACTGAACAACAAGGACGATATCGGCACCGGGAGCCTGGGCCTGGTCGGCAATATCCTGTGGTTCGTGTTTGCCGGCATTTGGCTGGCTATCGGCCACGTGCTCTCGGCCATCGCCTGCTTCATCACCATCATCGGCATTCCGTTCGGCGTCCAGCACCTGAAACTGGCTGGCATCGCGCTGGCGCCGATAGGCAAGACTATCGTCACCAAAGAAGTCGCGGCTGCGGCGCGCAGGCAGGGTGCGGACGAGGCTGTGGCTAAACTGAGGACAAACGCCTGACATCATTGCATATGCTGACAATCGTTTTGTTGCCGGGTATGGACGGAAGCGGCGACTTATTCCAGCCCTTGATCGGGGCGCTGGACGCTGAATTTAATGTCCGGATAGTTCGCTATCCTACAGAGGGCGCTCTCGACTATGAAGCGCTTGAAAAACACGCCAGGCTTTCATTGCCCCGCGATGGATATTTTGTGATTCTTGGGGAGTCATTCTCAGGACCTGTCGCTGTCTCTCTTGCGGCTTCGCGACCACCGGGTTTGGTCGGCCTGATCCTGTGCTGCACCTTTGTCCGCAATCCGCATCCAGCCTTCACTGGATTGCATTCTTGCGTCGGATCGTTACCGGTCAAGCTAGCGCCGCTTGCAGTCTTGAACTGGTTTCTTCTAGGCTGCTATTCGACCCAGCATTTGCGTTCGACGCTGGCGGCTGCACTTGCGCCGGTTTCCAGCCTGACGCTACGGACCCGGCTAAAGGCCGTCCTATCGGTCGATGTCACCACCGAATTCAAATCCATCGAAGTCCCGATCTTGTATCTGCAGGCGGAACACGATCGTGTCGTACCGCCCAGCGCCACCAAGCAGGTGATGCTGGCGCAGCCGGCTACCCGGCTGGTGAAGATAGCGGGTCCGCACTTCCTGCTGCAAGCGTTTCCAAGCCAGTCCGCACAAACGATAGCTGCATTCATGCGCAAAATGCCCTGCCGCTAAAACGTCAGTTATTTTTCCTGGCGCGGCCGGTCTTCTGCTGCGCATGGTTCTCGACCGCGCCGCGCACCTCGAAACGCACCTGGTCGACCACGGCCATTTTATGGTCCAGCAGCTCCAGCACATGCCGGCCCGGCCATGGCATCCAGTCGAAGGCCAGCTGCGGATCCGAGGCTGCCGATTGGCGGCTGGTTTTCTTGCCTGCCTTTGTTGCCGGCGGCGTCAGCAGCTTGCCGTCGAGCCGCCACGCGCCGCTAGGCAAGCCGTCGGCGGCGAAGCGTATGCGCTGCCGCTGCGGCGGGATGTCGGGATCGAGTGCGACCAGCATGCCTGGCGTCGGATAGCGTATGGCGATGCTGATGTCGTCCGAGCTGGCGGTGGTGATCAGGCTTTGTTCGGTCCCGGCCAGGAAATATTCCTGGCGCGGCGCTTCGATCTTGTCGGCGTAGCGGATGTCCTGTTCCACCACGCCGGCCGGCTTTTGCGGAACCTGCTGCCGCAGCTGGTCGCGCGTGTGCAGGTATTGCATCACTTCTTGCCAGACCGGCGCGGCGCCGGTGACGCCGGAGACGTCCCACATCGGCAAACCCGAGGCATTGCCGACCCAGACGCCGACCGTGTAGCGGTCCGAATAACCGATCGCCCAGTTGTCGCGCATATCCTTGGAAGTGCCGGTCTTGACCGCGCTCCAGACCCGTGTCGACAGCGCATTCTCAAGGCCGAAGGTACGGCTGCGGGCGCTGCGGTCGGACAGGATGTCGCCGATGATGAAGGCGGCGCCCGGGTCCATCACCTTCGTCATTTTTACCGCCGGATCGGCCAGCGTGGTGCGCACTCCGCTATAACGCCCCTGGTTGGCCAGCGCGCGATAGGCATTGCTCAGCGCCAGCAAGCTGACATCGGCGCTGCCCAGCGCCAGGCTGTAGCCGTAATAGTCGCCGGATTCGCGCAGCTGGAAACCGAGTCCTTGCAGGCGCTCGAAGAAAGTCGTGGGGGTGACCGTCACCAGCGTGCGCACTGCCGGGATATTCAGCGATGAAGCCAGCGCAGTGCGCACGCTGACCAGGCCCTTGAACTGCTTGTCGTAGTTTTGCGGGATGTACAAGCCGCTGGCGGTCGGCAGGTTGATCGCCGAATCGTTCAGGATCGAGGCCGCCGTCATCCATTTTTTTTCGATCGCCAGTTCATACAGGAACGGCTTCAAGGTCGAACCTGCCTGGCGCAGGGCCACCACGCCATCGACATTGGCCGCATTGGAAAACGAACCGCTGGAACCGACCCAGGCCAGCACGTCGCCGCTGGCATTGTCGAGCACGACGATGGCGCCGTCTTCGATATTGCGCTCCACCAGTGCCGCCAGCTGGCGCCGCAAGGCATCGTTGGCGAAGCGCTGCACACCGGCGTCCAGGGTTGAGCGCACCGCCTGCCCCGGCGTACGCAGCAGCTTGCGCGCCAGGTGCGGCGCCAGCTGCGGGGCGCTGGTGGTGACGATCACTTCGGAATTCGAGCCGGTGCGCACCAGCGCCAGCAGGGTGAAATCTTCCAGGCCGTTGCACTCTTGCGCCGCACGCTGTTCCTGCAAGATGCGGCAAGCCCGTTCCGCGACCCGGGCCGGCGTCGCATTCGGGCTGCGGATCAAGGCCACGGCAATCGCCGCTTCGCGCTGGCTCAGGCCGCTGGGATGCTTGCCGAACAAGACCCGCGACAAGGCGTGTATGCCGACCAGTTCGCCGCGGAAGCTGACCAGGTTGAGGTAGGCTTCCAGGATCTGGTCCTTGCGCCAGTTGCGCTCCAGCTGCTGCGCCACCACTACCTGCGACATTTTCTGCCTGATCGAGCGCGGCGAAGTGCGGCGCCGCAGGTCGTCGTCCAGCAAGCCGGCCAGCTGCATGGTGATGGTCGAGGCGCCGCGGGTCTTGGTGTTCCACAGGTTGCCCCAGGCTGCCGCAGCCACGGCATTCCAGTCAACCCCGCTATGCTGGTAGAAACGCCGGTCTTCCGACGCCACCAGCGCATTGCGCAGCGCCGGCGACACATCTTCCAGCGCTATCCACGACAGGCGGCGCTCGTTCGGATTCATGCGGACCTGCTGCAGCAGCTGGCCCTTGCGGTCGTACAGGCTGGCTTCTGACGAACGGAACTCCTGCTGCACATCGGCGAAACTTTGCAAGGCGTGCGCCGGGCCGGCCGCCAAGGCCAGCAACAACGCAGCCCCCAAGGTCCAGCGCTTGAGGCCAGTCGACTTCACTTCACCGTCCATTTCTGGTTGGGGCTTTCACCGAACATTTCCGGCGCATACATCGCTTCGACCCGGGTCGGCGGCAAGCTGAACTCACCCGGATTGTTGATGCGGAAGGTATACGTCATGGTGAATTTCCCTTTCGGCACATACTCGTAGTAACTGCGGAACGCTTCGAAACTGCGCTCTTCATACGCTGCCCAGGCGCTGCCGCTAGGCCGCTCGCCGGTGGTGGCGATGGCCGAATCGCGGCCCAGGCCGGAACCCAGCAAGGTAGCGCCGGCCGGGATCGGATCGGTCACCACCACCCAGGTCATGTCGGTCTGGGCGTCGACTTCGAGGTCGACCCGCACGATATCGCCGCGGGTGTATTTACCCTTTTCCTTCTGCTCCACCGGGACGATGTTCTTGCTGATCCGGTAGCCGCTGGAGAACGGCTTTTTCAGCACTACCGCCGCCAGGCTTTGCACCGTCACCCACGGCGCGCCGCTGCCGGCGTGGCTCAGCTTCAGCTCGGCCGGCGCCGTCGACGACGGCCAAGGCAACTGCAGCTTGCCGGTCTCGTTAGCAGCCGCTGCGGCAGGCCAGTTGTAGCTCTGGCTGCCGCTTACGCTGGCGCCCTGCTCCAGGTTGGCCTTGGTGGTGCCGGCGACCTTTTCCGATTCGAACTTGCGCGCGAATTTCTGCAGCGCCAGCGAGCCCCACAGGTTCGCCGTGGTAGTCGACCAGTGACCGCGCGACTGGCGCTGGATGGCGCCGTTGATCAGTTTCGGCATGTCCTCTTTCCAGGCCGGGTTCTCCAGCATGGTCAGCACCAGCCGGTTGGCGTTGACATCGGCGCTGGCCATCAGCCACCACCAGTAATCGCTGCTCTCGGTCGAGAAGCCCATGCGCGTGCTTTGGTAATTCAGGCGCGCACGGATCACCTGGTCGGCTTCCGCCTGGCGCTTGGCGCGGTCTGGAATGCCCGATACCCGTTGCAGGATATTGATCCAGTCGAGCACGGCCGAGGTCGGCCACAGGTTGGGCGAGATCTGGACCGAATCGAGCATCGCCGGCCGCACCCGGTCATAACGCGACAAGGCTTCCAGCGCCGCCAGCTTGCGCACGTCCAGGTCTTTCTGCGGCGACCAGAAATCGCGCGTGATCTTGCCTTCCACGAACGCTGCCAGTCCATCGAGCATCTTGTCGCGGCTTTGCTGCGGAATCGCAAAGCCGGATTCCTGGGTCACCGCCAGCAGGTACGCCGTCAGGGTATCGCTGCCGCGGCGGGCGTTGCCTTCGTTCGGCGGATAGTAATACGCCAGGCCGTCGCTATCCAGGTAGGTCGGCAAATCGTTCAATACCTTCTGCCACATGGCGTCGTCGCGCAAGCCGATTGCGCGCGATGTCTTTTGCTCCAGGCAGGAGAACGGGTAGTTGACGAAATAGCGGCGCAGGCCGTCGCTGCCGGAAGCCAGCGACGGCGCCAGCGAGATCGCCAGGCCGCCGCGCCCCGGCAAGCCGTCGGCAGGCGGCGCTACCGCCATGCTGAACGGCTTGTCGAGCTGGAACAGGGTGGCCTGCTGCACCGTCACCGGCACCGCAGGCACCACGCGCTGGACGAACTTGATGCTGTCCTTCACTTTCGGTCCGCCCTGTTCCTGGGCATTGATTTCCCATGCCAGCTGGCCGACGTCGGCCGGCACCGTCACCGCCCACACCAGCTCGCGCGTTTCACCGGCAGGAATGCTCTCGTCCTTGGCTGCCAGCGGCGTTGCCGCCGGCAGGCCCGCGGCCTGAGCCGTGGCATGGATTTGCATGGCGCGGGTGGTGGTGTTGCGCACCGTGACCAGCGCGCTGAAATTGTCGCCCTCCCGCACCAGCGGCGGCAAGCCGGATATCAGCTGCAAGTCCTGGGTCGAGCGGATGCTGACGGCGCCGGTGCCGAACAGGCTGTCGCCGCTTTGCGCTACCGCCACTATCTTGAAGCTGGTCAGCGCATCGTTCAGCGGCACGTCGACCTGCGCCCTGCCGCTGGCGTCCAGCACGATCGCCGGTTTCCACAGCAGCAAGGTATCGAACAGCTCGCGCGTCGGCGATTTGCCGCCGCCGCCGCCGGCAGGAATCGCCTTGCGGCCGTAATGGCGCTTGCCGACCACCTGCATTTGCGCGGTCGAGGTTTCCACGCCGTAGCTGCGCCGCTGCAGCATCGCTTCCAGCAGGTTCCAGCTGCGGTTCGGCTCCAGCTCCAGCAGCGCTTCGTCGACCGCCGCCAGGGCGATTTCAGCGCCGGCCGCCGGTTTGCCGTTGGGCAGGTTGACCTGGATGTTCACCTTGGCGGTGGTGCGGATCGCATAACTAGGCTGGTCCGCCTTGACCGTCACCGCCAGCTGGTTGGCGGCGGTGCCTACCGTGATTTCGGCGATGCCGTATTTATAGGCTGGCTTGGCCAGGTCGACGGTAGCGCTAGGGGCCTGGTATTCCTTGAATTCGCTCCACCAGTTCAGCGGCTCTTTCCAGCCCCAGGTAAAGAAGGAATACCACGGCACCTCGCGCATGCGGCCGCGCACCGCCAGCACCGAAACAAATACGTTGGGGCCGTAGCCGGCCTTGACCGGCAGGCTGAAGGTCGGGTCCTGGCCGTTCAGCTGCACCACCTGGGTTTCGATCACGCCTTCGCGTTCCACCGCGACCAGGGCGGTAGCGTAGCGGAACGGCATGCGGACCTGGAACTTGGCGCTTTCGCCGGGCTGGTAAGTCTTTTTCTCAGGCAGGATATCGATACGGTCCTGGTTTTCGCCATCGAACCACAGCTCGCCCTGCTTGGTCACCCAGACCGAACTGGTGGCCAGCGCGGCGTGGCCGTCGCCGTCCTTGCCTTTGGCTGTCAGTTCGATATTACCGGGCTCCTGCAATTCCACGGTACAGATCATCAGGCCGCGGGCGTCGGTCTTGCCTGAACACAGCGCTCCCAGGTCGCTGCCGCTGGTGGTGTTTTCGTAAGCATAGAATCCACCCACCATGCGCTTGCGATGCGAATTGGTCTGCTTGCTGGTTCCGCTGATCTCGACCGGCACGCCGGCTTGCGGCTGGCCGGCCGGATTGAGAGCGACCGCCGTCAGCGTCAGTTTCTTCTTGACCGAAACCCACTCCCCCGCTTTCAAGCCGACCACCACTGCCGCAGGCCAGACCGGCGTAACACTCGATACGGTCTGGATTTCACCGTTGGGATCGGCATACGTCATTTCCGTCAGCAATTCCTTCGGCACCGTAACCGCCGGCATGTCCTTCACCACGGTCTTGCCCGCGCCCGCCTTGTCCAGGGTCACCGGCAGCTTGTCGGCCACGATTTTCTGGCTGTCGGCGCTGCTGTCTTCGTCGTTGCGCCCGGCGGCGAAGGAATAACCGTCGTAGCCGGAAAAACTCACGGCCTTGCCGCGCAACAGGCTGGTGATGTGCACCGCCTGGCCGGAAGCGCCGCCGCCGTTCAGGTAATTGAGCTGCACGGCAAGCGGCACTTCTTTCGGCGCCACCAGGGTCTTGGGCGGCGTGATGCGTCCCTGCAGCAACGGCAGGCGGAATTCTTCGACGCGGAAGCTGCCGCTGCTGTAGCTGCGGCGGTTTTCGTCATAGCCTCCGCTATCGGAATCGGCGTCGGAGTCTGCGTCCGCATCGCCATCGCCGCCGATGACGCCGCTCTTCACCTTGCCGCCGTCCAGCACCACTTCGTAGCTGCCCAGCTTGGCTTCCTTCGGCACCTGGAACACGGTTTCGGCATTCTTCTGGCCGCGCCAGTTCAACGCAAACTGGTATTCCTGGCCGCTGCCCTGGTGCGTGATGCGCACCCGGGTCGGCAGCTTGTCGGTCGGCAGCAGGCCGAAACCCTGCATGGTCTCGGTGCGGATCACGTGTTTCATCGATACCGTCTCGCCGGCGCGGAACAAGGTCCGGTCAAATATCGTATGGGCGCGCACGGTAGCGGACTTGTCGTAATCCATCGGCAGGTTGAAGCGCCAGGATTCGATGCCGTCGTTCCATGACGTCAGCGCAAAAGCCATGTCGGCGCGGCCCTTGTCGTCGGTCTTGCGGGCGCTGACGAAAAATCCGTCGATATGTCCCGGCTGGTTGCCGTCGCCGTTGCGGCAACCGTCCAGCGGGAACTCCGGCACCATGGCAATCCCGGTCTTGCCGGTCCTGCCGCGCCACAGCTCGGTGCCGCGGCAATCGGAAATCCGGACGTCGGCGTCGGCCACCGGCTTGGCGCTGTCCAGCGTGGTGACCCACACCGCGCCGTTCTGGCGGCCGATCTTGACGTGCACCGACAGGTTGGTCACCAGCGCGCTGGTGCGCACATACATGGGCGCGGCTTTGCCTAGCAAGGAAGCGCCCAGCTTTTGCGATTCCAGCTCAACCACGTAGAAACCCGGATCCTTGAGCGGAATGCCGATGACTTCAAACGGCCGCACGCCGTCCTTGCTGTCCGGCGACGGCGGCAGGTCCAGGGTCTTGGCCCCGGCCTGCTTTGCCAGCAAGCCGATGCTGCGGGTTTCCACCTGCTTCTTGTTGATGGTGATCGTGGTTTCGTGGTACTTCCTGAGCTTGGTCAGCCAGGCGATGATGTTCTGGTCGTCGCTGACTTTCAGGTTGCTGACCGCGCCGGGATTGACCTTGCCGTCGGCGCTGCGGGCCAGCATGCCGGTCTCGACGCTGCGCAGGGTGACCGGCAAGGTAGCGTCAGCGTTAAGCTCGATGATGCCGAACGGCGCCGAGGGAAATTTCGCCAGCGGCGGATAGTCGGCCATCCGCACCTTCAGCGGAAACGCGGCGGCGTTCGACAGCGGCCGGCCGTTCTCGTCCTGGAAACCTGACGGCAAATCGACACTGAGTTCCGCTTTTTCGGCAAACGGCGGCTTGAAGGTCAGCTGCGACACCGTGTCGTCGGCATCGTTCTTTTCAAAAAATGGCTTCAGCTTGCCGTTGGAAGCGTTCAGCGTCACGCCTTCAGCCAGCTTGCGCGGCACCGGCGCGGTAAACAGGATGCGCAGCGGCAGGATAGGCGCGCAGGCGGCATTGGCGTTCTCGCGCTCGCAGCTGACGCTGGCGGTAAAGGTCGGCCGCACCTTGAACTTGAATACTTGCGGCTGGCTGCTGGCGATGCCTGAAGCGGTGCTCACGCCCTTGTCCCAGGTCAGGCTGACCGCACCGTCGTTAGGCAGGCGCTGCTGGCATTGCAAGGTGCTGACCCGGTCCGGATTGATCTTGTCGGCGAAATGCTCGAGCAGCTGCTTGCGCTCGGCGCCGGCGATGAACTTGACCGGGATCCGTTCATGCACGCCCTCCGCCTGGCAGTACACGTGCTTCAGGATGCTGTCGCTGGTGGCGGCGCCGTTCTGTATCAGGATGAAGGCTTGCTCTTCTTCGATCCTGTCGCCGCGCGGCATGATGTCGACCACGGCCGGGCCGCCGGTATTGAACTGGAATACGGTCTTGCCGCTGACCGCGGCGCCGGACAGCAGCTTGAACCCGGTCTTCACGGTAAAGCCGCAGCGCGTTCCCGGCGGCACGTCGCGCACGAAATCGTAGATCCAGTTGCGCTCGTCGGCCCAGCGCCCGCTGCCGGCCTCGGAACAGCTGATGTCGAACGGCGTGGGCGATTTCGGGTCGCCGAACTTGATGGCGGCTTCCGAGAAATTCACCCGCACCTGGCGCACCTGGGCGACCTCGCCCTGCGGTGAAAAGCTGTTGATGCCGGCCGCATGGGCGGTTTGCGCCGCCTGGCCGGCCATCAGCGCCGCCAGCAGCGCCAGCGTATTGCGCGCGCCGCAGAGTTTGCGGCCGAAAAAAAACAGCCCCGGAAAGCGCACGGCGCTGCTGCTGGTTTTCTTTCGTTGTGTCGCTGCTTGCATGACAATCCTCGGGCTAGGAAAAGATGAAATATGACTTCGCGAGGATACAGCATCTCTATGTCTATATGGCAATTTTATGGTTTAAACAACACTCCCGTGTTGTCTTTTTGCAGCCGCCGTCCTGGCGCCACGGTCATGCCGATGCCCACGGAAACCTGACTTCGACCAGCAAGCCCTGGTCGTCATCGGCGGCATTGAGCCGGACAAACGCGCCGTGCTGGTGCGCCACCGACTTGACGATAGTCAGGCCCAGCCCGCTGCCGCTCTGGGTCTGGTCCGGGTTGCGGAAAAACCGGTCGAACACGCGTTCGCGCAGCGCCGGCGCAATGCCCGGCCCCTGGTCCGCCACGCTCAGCACGACCTGGGTCAGGTTGCTGTGCAGGCTGACGAAGACGGTAGCGCCCGGCGGGCTGTATTTGATCGCATTGTCGACCAGGTTGTCGATCAGCGACACCAGGCTGTCGCGATGGCCGAGGATGTAGCACTGGCCTTCGGACGTCAGCTCCAGCTCGATCTGCCGCAGCTGGGCCAGGTTCGACAAGACGGCCAGCCGGTCCTGCAGCAGCACGCCGAGGTCGAGCCGCTCCAGCACGATGCTGGCGGCAGGATCGCTGCGCATCAGCATCAGCAGCTGGCCGACCAGCCTGGTGGCGCGGCTGTTGCTGCTCAAGATCCCCGCCAGCAGTTCCTGCTGGCGCTGGTTGCCGGCCTGGCTTTGCAAGGCTTCCACATTGACCCGCATGGCGGCCAGCGGCGTGCGCAGTTCATGCGCGGCGTCGGCGATGAAATTGCGTTCCCGCTCTACGCTGTCGCTCATGCGCTGCAGCAAGGCATTGATCCGGTCCACCATGGAACTCAGTTCCAGGTGCTTGGGCTTGTATTCCAGAGGCGCCAGGTTCTGCGGGCCGCGCGCGGCCACTTCGCGCGCCACCCGGCTCCAGGGACGCAGGGCCATGCGGATCGACAGCCAGGCCGGCAGCAGCAGGAACGGCAGGCTGATCAGCAGCGGCAAGGAATAATAGCCGCGTGAATTCATGTCGATCAGCATTTCCATGCCGTCCGCCGGCACGATCATGGTGACGCTGGTATCCGAATGCGGCGATTGCACGGTGCGGGCGCGCCAGCGCACGCCGTCGACGTACAGGGTTTCCGGCTGGCCGAGGCGCCGGTTGCGGATGCCGCCGGGGGTGTCCTCGGACTGGTAAATCAGTTTCCCGGCTTGCCGCACCTGGATGCTGGGCGACAGCTTTGGCGTGTTGCCGCCGATGCCGTAACCTTCGCGCACCGCCTGGTCTATCAGGCGCAGCACATTGTGCTGGCGCTCGGGATTGTCGGCCAGGTTTTCGACCACGCCGAATATCGCCTCATACGTGCGGTCGAGGCTGATCGGGCCGGGCGCCCGGCTGGTCTCGAACATGGCGTAGCCGATAAACAGGCTCCACAGCAGCGTCAGCAGCAGCATCTGCGCCAGCAGCAGGCGCCGCACCAGGGTTGGCCGCACCAGCCCGCTCCACCAGCGGCGCATCATTTGCGGGCGCTGCGGGCCGGCGCCTGCAGGTCTATCACGAAACCGACGCCGCGCACGGTGCGGATATAGCCGTCGCCGATCTTGCGCCGCAGGTTCGCCATGTGCACATCCAGGGTGTTGCTGGCGTTGCCCTGGCCGCCGGGCAGCGCCAGGTCTTCCAGGATGCGGCGCGTCACCACCCGGTCGGCGCGTATCAGCAAGGTGCTGAGCAAGGCGTATTCGCTGGCGGTGAGCTCCACCGGCCGCTCCTGCACGGTGACGCGGCGAGTCGGCGCATGCAGCGACAGGCCGCGCAGTTCCAGGGTTTCGCCATCGAAGCCGTAGCTGCGCCGGGCCAGGGCGCGCACGCGCGACAGCAGTTCAGCCAGCACAAAAGGCTTGACCAGGTAATCGTCGGCGCCGCTGTCGAGGCCGAGCAGGCGGTCGCTGACCGCATCGCGGGCGCTCAGGATGATCACCGGCAGGCCCTTCTTTTCACGGCGCAGGCGGGCCAGCAGGCTCAGGCCGTCGCCGTCGGGTAAACCGAGGTCGAGCAGCACCAGGTCGCAGGCGTCGGATTCCAGGTGGCGCAGCGCATCCTCCAGCTGGCGCACCCACACCACATCCATGCCATGGTCGGACAAGGCAATGCGCACGCCGTTGCCCAGGTCCAGGTCGTCTTCGATCAGCAGTATTTTCATAGGCCCGTATTTAAACACTCCAACGTGAAGAAAAGCTGAAGGGCCCGCTTGTTACGGGTCCTGGCGTCTTCAGCAAACGTTAACGAATGGCTCATGTTTCCTTCATATCGCTCGCGGATACTGCTTGCTTGACCGCTCCGGCGTGGCATTCCCCCACGGCACAATCCGATTAGAAAGCCGATAATGAAAAAACGTCTTAACAGAAAAAACCTCGCATCCCTCGGCATGCAGCTGATGCTGCTGGGCGCCGGCAGTTCGACTGCCGCCAATGCCCTGGCCGACACCGCCAAAAGCCGTTCCAAGAACGACGAAAACACCCTGGCCATAGGCGCCGGCGCGGCTTTTGGCCCCCGCTACTCCGGTTCCGACCAGAACATGGCCGGGCCGGTCCTGGCGCTGGACTACGCCACCCCCGGCGGCTTCTTCGCCAGCACCATGCGCGGCATCGGCTACGGCAGCACGGCCGGCGCTTTCAACTATAGCGCAGCGCTGGGCTACCGCGGCAGCCGCCAGGAAAAAGATGAAAGCAGCTTCGGTTTAAGCAGCGGCAGCACGCGCCTGCGCGGCATGGGTGAAATCAAAGGTTCGGCCATCGCCATCCTGAGCGCCGGCTATACGCCGCTGGAATGGCTGAACCTGAGCGTCACGGCCGACCTGGCGCTGTCGCAGAAAGATAACGGCAATGCCTTCCATTTCGGCGTATCCAGTCCGTTTTACGCGGCAGACAAGGACAAGCTGACGCTGGCCGCAACCGCCAGCGTCGGCGACAGCAAATACATGCAGACCTACTACGGCGTCAGCGCGCTGCAATCCGCCAATTCCGGCTACGCCGCTTTCAAGCCCAAGAGCGGGCTGTACGAAGTGAGCGCCAGCCTGGGCTGGGACCACCAGTTCGACAAGAACTGGACGCTGCATGCCTTGGCCGGCGCGACGCGGCTGCAGGGCGACGCCGCCAAGAGCCCGATCGCCAGGCGCAGGCTGGCGCCGAATGCCGCCGTATACGTCACCTACAGTTATTAACATGGCCAGCGACGACCTGATCCTGATCACCGGCGCCACCGGTTTCCTGGGCAGCGCCACCGCGGTGGAAGCGATCCAGGCCGGGCTGGCGCATCGCCTCCTGCTGATGGTGCGGGCGCCGAATCCGAGGCAAGCCCTGGAACGCCTGTGGATCCAGCTCAAGCAGATCGGCGCCAGCGACGCCGACCTGGCGCAGCTGAGTTCGCAGCAGGTGTTGTGCGCCGAGTTGCCGGAGCTGGCCGGCGTCGCCGCCGATCCGCGCCTGGAGCAGGTGTCGGCCGTGATCCACTGCGCGGCGCTGGCGACTTTCACCGACCATCCGGCGCTGGAAAAAACCAATGTCGACGGCACGCTGGCGCTGGCGGCGCTGATGGAAGGCCGGCCGCGGCTGCGGCGTTTCCTCTATATAGGCACCGCCATGGCTTGCGGCAGCCATTCCGCGGCTGACAACAGCATTCCCGAAATGCTCAGCCTGCCGCTGGCGCAGGAAGACCACCTGGTGCCGTACACCCGCTCCAAGGCCATCGGCGAACGGCGGCTGCGCGAACATTTTCCCGACCTGCCGCTGGTGGTGCTGCGCCCTTCCATCGTGGTCGGCCATACCCGGCTCGGCTGCACGCCGTCGCAAAGCATTTTCTGGGTGTTCATGGTGTGGCAGAAACTCGGCGTGCTGACCACCTCGCTGGATGACAAGATCGACGTCGTGCCGGTGGACTGGTGCGCCCGCGCCATCTTGCACCTCGCGCTCAAGGAAACGCTGGCGCAGCCGGTATTCCACCTCTCGGCCGGAGTCCAGTCCAGCCGCTCCTTCCGCCAGCTCGACCTGGCGCTGGCGGCCGGCGGACGCAAGGGAGTGTACGGCCGCGGCTATGAGCGGATCGAGGTCGGCCAGATAGACCAGCTGATCCCGCGCATCAAGGTCCGCATTCCCGACTGCAATCCGCGGCTGCTGGCCAGGGCTTTGAAACTGTATGGGGAATTCGCCAGGCTCAACTATGTTTTCAGCAACCGCAACCTGCTGGCCGAAGGCGTGGCCAGCGCGCCGCCATTGACGGAATATATCGGCTTGTGCGCGACCAGCACACGGAATATCTCTATCGCCAACCAGATGAAGTGGGATTTTAAATAATCCGCAGGCGTCGGCGAGATTATCGGATTTCAATCTGACCGAGAAAGCGCTGAGCATAAATGCCGAATCGTCGTTTCACGCATCAGGTTGCAATCGCCCGGCTTGGTTTTTAATAGCCCTCGGTTTCCTGAAAACTTGCGGCAACCGTCAAAGCTGTGAAATGGCATGATTCAATGAAATGATTTCAACGCCTCTTTCAACCAATATCCGAAAATCGCCATGCGCGGCCTGTGCATGGATTCCATAGCCAGGCCTCTGTCCAGGCCACATTTCCCGAGACGCGTGTTTTAGATCGCAACAGGGGCTTCTATGAAACTCCATGAATTGTCATGAAAATTAATGACTTCAATTCCAACAAGACTTTCCCTGCAATTGTTTTAGTTAGAATTTTCGCAGCCAAACGCTGCTCGAATATCTTGGCTGCACCGCAATTCCACGTCCAAATGCAATAGGAACCTGATCAATATTAATTTTCAACTTAGAGCGAGGTCGATAAATCTTATGCAAAATCCAATCATGAAACTCGAGGATGACCAGTGGCTGCAGTTAGAGCCATTTTTGCGGGGCATGGGAATGGGAGTGGCTCGTGCTCGAAACAATCGCAAGTTCATCGATGCCATTTTGTGGTTTATTTCCAATAAATACAATGCCTGGGTGGATATGCCGCCAGAGTATGGAACCCGCTCAAATATTTATATGCGTTTCAGGCGCTGGAATGAATCCGATTTCTGGCGGCAATTGGCAGATAGCGTCGACGGCGACGACATCCTGATGGCAATGCTCAACAGAATTGCGGAATATGCCGACCATGAAAAACGGCGCGTCACTTTAAAAAGGGAAAAGCGGGTTATTTGCGCCAGGACCAAAGCGAACCTTTATAAGCGAGTTGAACATAATATTCCGCCAGAAACCTTGCGGTCCACATCACATTGGGTGGGATTGGTTGCCGAGTGACGGCAGGTGTTTTTTCATTATGTCCCCCTTCCTGGCAGTCGCTGAATTTTTATCTCGATCCATATGCCCGATTTTTTAGTTTTTAATAGTCTGATAAATAGACAAATTCTTTTTTGCAAATAGGGAAATGCAAGTGATCTTCACAAAAAATGCAGAAACCTTATCACCCACAATATTTTTTTCTTTAAAACAGCATTTCAACGCCCTGGTCGTTTCCGGCCTGATTGGTTCATTGATTGCTGCCGGCGTTGCACTGATGCTGCCGAAGCAATGGCCGGCAACCTTGCTGTTCAAGATCGGGCAGGTCGAGTCCGCGGCCAATTTGCTGGCAAAGCCCAACGATGTCGTCCAGCGCATCAATTTTCCGAATTTCCCGGTCAAGGTAGTGCAATCGCAAAGGCTCCGGATTTCCGAATTCCCCAACGAGCGTAGAAATATCGTAAAAAAAACATTATCTGCCGACATGACAAAAGATGGAGACCTGGTAAAAATGACAGTCAATGGCCACACGCCAAGCGAAGCCAAAGAAAATCTGAGCAGGGCATTCGAGGTACTGCAAACGGAACACGAAGAATTATTGAGGCCATCGCTAACGAAATTGAAAGACGATATTGCCGCCGCAAAGAATGCGCTGGAAAAAAAGGAAGGCGAGCGGGCGATCCTTCTTGAACTGCGGCAAAGAATGGATGCTTCGGAAGCAAGCGAAAAAAACATTTCCGAAGATATCATCCTCGCCTCCATGCTGCGCTCCAATACGGTAGAACTGCAAATTTACCGCGAAAAAATCAACGCCCTGGATGAAAAACTCAATCCGCACAGAACGTTCAACACAAAAGCGGTGACCGCCATCCACGTGCCAACGCATCCCGCTTTCCCGAAAATCGGCGCCGCAGCATTATTGGGACTTTTCTTAGGACTTTTGGCAGCGGGCATGTGGATACTCATGCGTGACAAGGAGCCATGGAGCGCGATATGCGGCGATGAAAGTCAGGCGCCAGCTGATTGACCCGGTTTGATGGCTGCTTTCCTTGAATTTGAACGCAGCTTGATCCATCTCCCTTGAGTCACGCGCCAGCTCCTCCATGATTGGAACAAAGGCGTCGGCCGCCATCGATGGTTTTTTGTAGCAGATTAGTGCCAGGACGATTGACCAACGGCTCGCGGGATGCCGTATGCAGTCCAGGGGCTCCGAATCTCTTCTGTTTATTTTCGCCTGGAACTCCGCCTATAATGCGCTCGAACGATAAGTGGTCCAGCGGCGATCCGATCCACGTCCGTGGCGAAGCGGGTGTTCGGATCGCAGTACAGCCAGGTACATTCAACACATAACGTTTGAAAGAACGCATGGCAAAATATCTGATTTGCGGTCTTGCCTATTTCGACGACGAATATTTCGAACTTACGTCGGCCAACGAGCCGGAGCACGTCATTCAACTCGGCGCTGCAGCGAGCCGCTGCCTGCTTATCCTGCTGGAAGCAAAAGGACATGTCGTCACTAAAAAGGATTTGCTGGAGGGCGGCTGGGGACAATACGGGAACGTCGTCTCCACCAACAACGTCAACCAGGCTATTGCACACATCCGGAAATGTTTCGCCGCGTTCGGCATCAAGGCCGACAGTGTCGTCACGATTCCGCGCATCGGCTACAAAACCTCCGACACCTTCTTCATGCGCAGCGCAAAGGACGACCAGCCTCCCGCCGTTGCCACACCTGCCAATCCCACATTGCCGGCCGATATTGCGCCGAATGTCCTGGACAGCCCTCCACCGTCCATGGCGCCCGATATGGCCATGCCGACGGCTGCGCGCCGGCAGCCTGGCGCAACCTATGCGGCGTTCGCTGCGCTGGCCATATCAAGCGCGATAGCGGCATTCATGTTCGCACCGAATTTGCAGCGCCCCCTGTTTCAAAGAGCTCCCCACGCCAGCTATGTTCCAGTCAAGACCGGGGAGGAAATCAGGCATTTCATAGAAGAAGGTTTTGCCGACAAAACCGAATTTATCGCCCAGAAGATCAGCATGCTGGAAAAAAATCCACCTCGCTTGCTGCCCTCGACACCTGACTGGAATGTGTACATCAACGGCGCCCACGCCAATAACGTATTCAGCTATTTCCTGTGCCGCAACGCCATTGAGAACAGCGATGCCGATTGCGTATCCTATGTGATCCTCGACGAGGCCGATCTATGAAAAAGCAATGGCTATTCCCTGCCGCAATTTTCATCGCGGTTGCGCCGTGGATTGTCTTTTCCTTGCAAAGAACCCTCAACCGTATCGACTGGTCCTGTCAATCGTCCTATGAAATCAACAGGATTTTCCCAGGGAACATGATTCGCGCATTTGCGCGGGTATCGAGTCATTATCATGCCGATGGCGCCGGCGTCATGCGTTTCACAGGAACACTGCTGCAAGAGCAGGCAGGGAAACCCGACATCAAAACCACTTTGCACCGCGCCACCGAATTCGAGCACAGCACTCTCGGTTCTTTCCTCCGGATCACCACCAGCAAGGCAACCTCCTTCATGGATGACAATACCCCGGACGAACTGGCCGGCAAGTACGCTTACATGGGTTTCAATCCAGGATATGTGGAATATTTCCAGATCATGAGAATAGGCAGCGATGCGATAGCTTCCGGTTTCGCCGGATTGCCGCGCATTTATTGCTTGCCGCCGGCTGCAAAAAACGCCGTCAAATGATTTTGCGGAAGTGTACTGGCACGACTGGGACTTGACCTCGCAGGGCCGGCGACATGAACCACAGCGCGGCCGCTAAAGCTGCGCAACCTGCATGCGCAGTTCCGAACAGGCGCTGTCCAGCATGGCGCGATCGCCGGCGGAAGCGCTGCGCAATATCTCTTCCATCCGCCCGCTCGCCTCTGCAATCGCTGGCACGCCGGCAATCAGCGCAGCGCCTTTCATCCTGTGGATGTAGCGCGCCAGCATGTCGAAATCGGCGCTTTCCAGCGCACGCTCGATGTCAGCCAGGTCCAGCCGCGCGGTGTCGCGAAACAGTTGAACGGGATCGGATGCAGGTGAACTTGGCGGATGTTCGCGCGATGCCAGCTCGACATCGCACCAGGCCTCGACGATCGATTGCAATTCATTCAGGCGCAAAGGCTTTTTCAGGACGCCATCCATCCCGCTTTCCATGCAACGCTGCACATGGCCGGTGTCGACCGCGGCCGAGATGGCGATGATCGGCTGGTGGCGCCCGCTGCCCTGTTCCCGTTCGCGGATCGTGCGCGCTACCTGGTAGCCGTCCATTCCGGGCAGGTAGCAGTCCAGCAATACCAGCGGGAATTGCCTGGTTTCCAGTAGCGCCAGCGCCGAGGGTCCGTCTGCGGCGAGTGCCGCATTGCAGTTCAGCTCTTCCAGCTGGCGCTGGATTACCTGGCGGTTGTTGGGATGGTCGTCGACCACAAGAATCGTCGGGCCGGCGGGCGCCGCAGCGCTCGCAACAGCCCGTTCTTCGATAGCTGCGGATGCAGGCTGCACAGGCTGGCGCGGCTGCGTCGCGGCCGGGATCGAGAACGTCACGGTGGTGCCGACTCCGGCTTCGCTGCGGAAATCCAGCGTTCCCTTCATCGCTTCGATCAGTTCGCGGCAAATCGCCAGGCCCAGCCCGGTCCCGCCATAACGCCGCGTGGTCGAGCTGTCGGCCTGGACGAACGGCTGGAACAGCCGCGCCTGCTGCTCGGCGGACAGGCCGATGCCGGTATCGGCGACGGTGACCTGCAGCGTCGCCTGCGACTGCGGCGCCGGCGCGTCATCTTGCAGCCGGATAGAAAGAGTGACGCTGCCGCGGTCGGTAAACTTGATGGCGTTCGACAGCAGATTGATCAGCACCTGCAAGACACGCCCCGGATCGATGACGACATCCCGCTCGCCAGGCGCCGACAGCTCCAGCTGCAGCGCCAGCTTCTTTTCCTCCGCCTTGATCCGCATCATGCCGACGGCTTGCCGGGCCAGCGCAGAGATATCGGTCGGCACTTCCTCCAGCAGCAGCCGATGGGCCTCCAGTTTCGACAGGTCCAGCACATCGTCCAGCAGGCTCAGCAGCGTTTCCGAGGCCGACCCCGCCATGTCAGCCAGTTCGTGCTGGCGCCGGTCCAGCGGCGAACGCCGCAGCAATTCCACCGACGACAGGATGGCGTTCATCGGCGTGCGTATCTCGTGGCTCATCACGGCCAGGAATCTTGTCTTTGTCTGTTCGCTTTGGACCGCTGCGCGGCGTGCGTTCCTGGCCCGCTGCGCAAACAGCAAAATCAAGATGATCGCCACTGCCAGAAAAATCAATTCGGTACCATAGTATTTCAGCAGCGTTCTCCAGGAAGGAGCGCCGTAATCGGTTCCCTTCAGCCATTTCTCCACCATGTTGTCGGTCTGCCTGGCAGTCAGCGACTCCAGCGACTTTTCGACAATCGACGCCAGTTCAGGCAGTTCCTTGCGCACTCCCATCGATACCGTCGCCGGCATTTCGCCGATGGCGCCGGAAATATGCAGGGTATCGAGATACTTGCGGTGCAGCAGCGGCAGCATTGCCGTGTCCACCCCGACCGCAGCAGCCGCACGGCCATCCGCCACTGCCTGCATGGCTGCCTCCGGGCTCTCCAGCGGCAGCAGGCGGATCTCAGGGAAACGCTCACGCAACAGGCGTTCGTAAGCGCCGCCGCCCTTGATCGCCACCACCTTGCCATTCAATTTGCGTGCATCGAAGATGATCGGCTCGGCTTCCGTCGCCAGGATGATGGTAGATCCGACGAAATAAGGTTCGCTGAACAGCACGATGTCTTTCAGGCTGGGGGGCGCAAACTGCCTTGAAATCGCGGGCAGCAGATCGACCCGCCCTTCAATCAAGGCTTGCCGGGCGTCGGCCCAGCTTTGGCCGGGCACCAGTGAAAACCGGAGGCCGGTCAGGTCCGAGATCGCGGCTACATATTCCGCTGTCAGCCCCTTGTGCACGCCATCCTCCACGTATTCGAGCGGGCGCCAGTCGGGGTCGACGGCGATGCGCACCACCGGATGCGCCGTAATCCAGGCGCGCTCCGCAGGAGTGAACAGGTCCAGGTTCGGCGCCGCGAATGTGACATGGGCCGCCGCCATGAGCAGCAATGCGAGCGATAACAGACACTGCGGAATCCGTCGATTCATGACAATCCTACCTGGCGGTGCATTTTGAACAGCTCGTTATCGTTGCGGATTCCCAATTTGCGAAACGCCGCATGTTTCTGGGTGCTGATGGTCTTGATGCTGCGGCCGTATTTTTCAGCAATCTGGGTAACCGACAATCCGTTCAGGCAGCATTGCAATACTTCCCGCTCGCGCGGGGACAATCCGATAAACGCGTCTTGCTCGACAGCGGAAACGGCAACCGCCGCGGTGTCGTCCTGCACGGCGGCATCCGACAGCAGATAGGCAAATTCGACTTTCAGGGCCGGATTCAGGTAGGTATGCCCGCGCGCGACGGTGCGGATGGCGCCGACAATGTCGGACAGCGGCTGGTTCTTGCCGACGAAACCGCGCGCGCCGGCACGCAGGGCCAGCGCTATGGTAGCCGGACTGTAATGCGCCGACACCACCAGGATTTTGCTGTCCGGGAAGCGCGTGGACAGCACGCGTATCAGGTTCAGGCCATCGAGATCGCCCGGCGCCAGCACAAAATCGACCAGCAGCAGATCCGCCGGCGCGGTCCGCAGCGCCGCCATCAGCTCGCGGCTGCTGGCAAACGCGCCGACGACATGGAAATCCGGCGCTTCGCCCAATAGCTCGAGCAAGGCATGACGCACGACCGTATGATCGTCCAGCAATGCAATGCGCAACGGCGTCGGTCCTGTCCGGTTCATCTTCAAGATCTCTCAATACATTCAATGCGGCGGCATCGCCAGGCTACCCGTCAACGCGGATCAAGGAACCATCTCAGATCCTTGCCCTGGTCGCGCAACGCGAATAACTCGCTGTCAGCGTGCAAACCCAGTTTTTTCATTGCAGACTGCTTCTGGCTGCTGATGGTCTTGCGGCTCCTGGAGAATTTCTCGGCGATCTCGATGACCGACATGCCATCCAGGCAGCAGCGTATGACTTCGCGTTCGCGCGGCGACAGCGGCTGGCCTTTCTGGGGCGCTTCGGACGCCGGGCCGGCGGCGCTGTCCGCAAATGCAGGCGGCTCGGGCTGCACGGCCGAAACTGCCCTGGCCTCTCGGGTATACATGCCGCCTTCCGCCACGATACGGATAGCCGCCACCAGCGCGGGAAGCGGCTCCGCCTTGGCGACAAATCCCTTGGCCCCGGCCCGCATCACCAGTTCCACCGTGGCCGGGTCGTCGTGCGAAGAAGCGACCAGTATCTTACTCGATGGATATTTGATCTTCAGCAGCTGGAGCAGGTTGATGCCGTCGATTTCGGTCGGCCCCAGCGAAAAATCGACCACCAGCACTTCCGCCGGCGCCGTGCGCAAACCGGCGATCATCTCGCGGCCAGTGGCGTAGATGCCCACCACATGAAAGTCCGGCTGCCTGGAAAATTTCTTGCCAAGACCGTGGCGGACGATCGGGTGGTCATCCAGCAAGGCGACGCGAATCGGATTCTCGGCAGATCTGAGCATGACGCTTTCTACTTAGCTTCGTTAATAGCCATGACTGCTGGCACAACCCATGGAGAATGCTAATACATTAGCATTCCTCAGCCTGTCGCGGGGATGGCTATATTAAACAATATCTCCCTGGATTAAAACTACACAATCGCCTAGCGAAAAACGATGTAAAATATTGACAATCAGACACTATCAGAACAACTTTTGCCATTGCTCCTGCTGCTGCATGTCGGCACGCGTATTGACCTCGATCAGGACGCCGCCAGGCGAACGGCAAAAGAAGCGTGATCCGCGCGAGTTGTTGAAAACCTCCGTCTCTATGTGAACGCCGCCTGCCAGGAATTCCTCGTAGAGGGAATGGACGTCATCGAGGCTGTCGAGCTCCAGGCCAAAGTGGAAGTTTTTGGGCCAGACAGGCACTTCTTCCGTAGCGTGGTCCAGGACGATGTCAAAACCATTCCGTTTGAGCAGGCAGCTGTCCCCGGCGGCGACGATCTCGCAGCCGAGGTATTTCTCGAAAAATGCAGCCGTCTCGGCCACGTTGGTGGTAGGAAAACTCAGGTGATTCAGTTTTGCTTCTTTATGAATGTTCATGATCGGTCTCGTGGAAATGTTGAAATGGGCCATGGAAGGAGGCGTTGCCAATCAGGTCCTGTGCGGCTGCGCTGATCGGGTGGCTCTCCACGGTGTCCATTCTGCGAGCAAATACTCGATTTTGAAACTCACATTGGACCGGGCCCTTGCCTGCAGCGCTCGGCGGAGGGTTTCCGCATGAAGCGCGGCAACGGGTTGACGATTACTCGCATTTCCGCGGGCGTCCCGCCGTCCCGGAGCCGGTCTTGACGGCGGCTGGATGGCTAAGCCGCCTATCTCTTGGCGCGCGGTTTTGCGGGTTGGCGACCGGGCATCCCCAGGTATCCGAATATGGCACGGCAGACACGGCGCTCCAGGTCGGCGCGGTCGACTTCGCCGCGGTATCCCGCGGCATCCACCAAGGCGCGCACGATGACGAGGATGTCGTCGGCCGCTATCTCGCCGTTCGGCTGCGGCGGAATATCCTCATAGGCCAGGATCTGCCGGATCAATCCGCTCATGGCGGTAATGAATGGCGCCAGTTCCCTGGCAATGGCAGGGCGGCTTTCCTCGAAGTCGAGCAGCCGCGCAAGCGTCGGCCGGCGCAGCTGCTGGTGGACGGAGGCGGTAACCAGGCGCCTCAACGCGCCCTCGCCGCTTGCTTCGCTGAGCGCGCCTTCAGCCTCTGCGAAGAACACGGCGCGCTCACGCTGGCTCAGGGCGACAATCAGCGCGTCCTTGCCGGGAAAATATTGATACAGGGAGCCGATGCTGAAGCCGGCGCGCTGCGCGACGAGATTGGTATTGAGCCCTTCAAGCCCCTTGGTCTCCAGGATGCGGGCCACCGCCTCCAGAATCGCAGCCACGGTTTGTTCTGCGCGCGACTGTTGCGGAATCTTGCGCGGCTTGAGTGATTGGCGTTTTTTTATCGTCACTATGCCACCTGGTGAAAATGAGTAACGGCTCATATCTTACCGGCTATGGAATAAGTCGTTTGTCTCGCGTCTATTCCCGTCTCCGGGAGATACCGGCCGGATCGGCATTCCAGTGCTGACCTTGCGGCCATGGCGCAACATTAGCCGGCATCGGTCAGAACGGACAATCGAAAATATTCCCACGAATCAGCACTCACGCCAACATTCATGTTAATTTTGCATTTCCTGCGTTCGGCGAATTTGCCATCGAAACCAAATGCGTACTTCATTCCTGATTCTTCTTTTTCTGGCTTTGCCGGCATTTGCGGGCGGATCCGCTCTCCCTGACGGCTGGCGCAAGCCGACAGCGGAAGAACTCCAAGATGGCTGGAGAAACGACTGCCCCGGCCGCTGTGCGCAGATTACAGCCGACTTTGACGGGAAGGGCCTCGCGGAAGGCGCTTTCCTGGCAATCCATGAAAAGCGGAAAGTCATGGGATTGCTGGCATTTGTCCATGCCGCGCCGGGCAATGCGCAGTGGTTCGTACTCGACGAAATCAAGGACCCTGCATCTATTGCAGTCATGGGAGTGCAATTGTATTCGCCTGGAACTTACAAAATGATGTGCGCCGAATCTGAAAAACAATGTGGTCCTGATGGAAAAAGACCGTTCGATTTCCGGTTGCCGGCCATTTCCTATTTCAAGTCTGAAAGCGCGAGCTCGGTTTTTTACTGGAATGAGCGGGACAGGAAATTTGAAAGAATTTGGGAGAGCGACTGATCAGCCGTGCCAAGGAATTCAAGGCGCCACTTTGCAAACACAAGATTGACGCTCCACATTTCAACGCAGTAAAGCACACCCTGTAGGGCGTAATAGCGCAACGTATTACGCCGTATGTGGAACGTGTCAATGCGGGAAACGATGCCCAATAATTTTGACCAAGAACAATAAGAGAATGCCACGTTATCTGAAGGAAACCATGCGGCGTAATACGCTGCGCTATTACGCCCTACGCCTTACCGTGTTTGAGCGTCGTAGCAGTTATGATCATTTTCCGGTTTAATTTGTTAATCAAAAGGGACGCGATGATGCTCCTGTTATTTCAACGTTAGGTTTCCATGCATCTTCAACGCACAGTTCTTCTTTCGTGTTCGCCGCAACAGTGCTTTGCGGAGGTTCAGACTCCACGCCTCATGCAATACATCGCCAGCCCGCTGGTTCGGTTTACACCCCTTGAACCGAAGTCTCTGCCTGAACGATGGGAACAGAAGGAATACCTGGTTTCCGTCCGGCTCTTTGGCTTTCTGCCAATCGGGCGGCAGTGGGTCAATATCTCGGGGCGAGACCGTTCAAACGAGATCGGCCGCTTCTACGTGGAACTCAGAGACAACGGCCGTGGAACCCTCATGTCCAAGTGGGATCATCTGATTACCATCCAGGACTCAGCGCAAGGTTGCAGCTACACCGATCGCGTCGAAGTCAAAGCCGGTCTTCTCACGCCGCTTGTCTGGTTGTTCGCCTGGTTCTTCTATCGCCACCGACAGCGAGGTTGGCAACGCCTTGTCGCCAACAGATTTTCGTATGGCCAGCCCAAAGTTTAATCGGGCGGGCGCACGACGACGAGGCATGCTCTTACAAGCGTTAACGCGGTAAAGCGCATCCTGTAGGGCGTAATAGCGCACATAATTTGTACAGCGACAGAAAACTGAAATATGAAAAAACCGGTAACCGGCAATCGAGAACGGCAGGAGACACGCCGATCGTCACGATTGCTGCCGCCCCGGCCGTCATCGACGGCCATGTCGCCCGAAGACGCCCTTGTCAAAAAACAGGCGCGGGAGCGGAAGGATGCGCTGGTGCGCGGCGTCGCTTCGATACAGGAAATGCGTGAGGCGATCAAACGTGCGAGTCGCGACCTGCCCGCCATTTCCGCAGTACCGCGCATGGGCATGCTCGACGCTGCCGCATTCCGCATGCATGCGGCAAAAGGCCTGCCATTCGTCGTCACCGGACTCGTCGGCAAATGGCCGCTGTCCGCCCTTACGCCGCAAACGCTGCGCGACCGCTTTGGCGAGCTGCACGTGCGCGCGCGAGTGGGCGACTATATCAATACCGCCTTCGCGCCCGACCGCGCGATGCAGGACATGACTCTACTGGCGTATCTTGAACTCGTCGCAAATGATACGCAGGACCTGCCGCCGTACCTGGGCAATCTCGAATTGCGCGAATTGAATGCGTTGTGCCACTGGCCCGCCTATTTTAATAAAATGGGCCCGCCGCGCTTCTGGCTTGGCCCGTCGGGAACGGTGACGCCGCTGCATTGCGACTATGACGATAATATTTTTGCGCAGATCTGGGGCAGCAAGCGCATTTTCCTGTCGCCGCCTCACCACGACGAATTCCTTTACCCGCGCGAGGCGAACGCCATCTTGTTCGGCTCGCCGTTCAACCCCGAGGCGCCGGATTTCGAGAAATTTCCGCTTGCGCGCCAGGCAGCAATGATCGAATGCATCATGCAGCCTGGCGAGCTCCTGTATGTGCCGGCGGGGTGGTATCACCAGGTCCGCGCGCTGACCTTTTCGCTGTCGGCCAACCGATGGGCCAGAGCGCTGCCGTTGGCGTTGAACGGGAATGCTTCGCTGAAGGCCGGCTGAATCGATCGCATCCATGCTGTTCCGACCGGGCCCTGGGCTGCGCGGCGATTACATCCGATGTAATTGCCGCACCTCGCAGCTGCCCCTACTCTCTGGCTATCGCGCCGCCATTCCGGCGGCGCTCACCGTCAAGGAGATACCATGTCCAGCTATCCGGTACACACGATCGAATCCGCGCCCGCGCAATCGAAGCCGGTGCTCCAGCAATTGCAACAGGCGTTCGGCCTGATCCCGAACATCGCAGCCACGATGGCCGCTTCACCGGTGCTGATCAACGGCTTCATCGGTCTGTTCGAGCGGGTGCATGCGAGCAGCCTGACGGAGCCGCAGATCCAGGCGCTGCTGCTGACCAACGCGGTCACGAACGCCAGTGAGTGGCCGGTCGCGTTTCATACCGCGCTCGCGTTGAAGCAGGGCGTACATCCCGCGGACGTTGACGCAATCCGGCGCGGCGGCCTGCCGGGCGACGCCAGGCTGGCCGCACTGTCAACGCTGGCGCGCACGCTGATCGAAAAGCGCGGCCGCCTTGCCGAATCGGACCAGGGACGCTTCCTCGAAGCCGGGTTCAGCTCCGAGCAGATACTCGAGGTCATTGCGGTAGTTGCCGCATCGACTATCACGAACTACACTGGCAGCGTTACCCGGCCGGCGCTCGAAACACCGTTCGAAGGATTCGCCTGGCATGCGCCCGCATCCTGAACCGGTTGCATTTGTCCGCCTTGATTAGGAAACCCGATGACCGTCACCAGTTCCGATCCGAAAGTGCCGCCGAACGAATTTGGCGATTTGTTGCGCTATTGGCGGGACGTGCGCGGCGTGAGCCAACTCGACCTGTCGCTCGAGGCCGGTGTCTCGCAGCGCCAGATCAGCTTCATTGAAAGCGGGCGCAGCGTACCGGGCCGGCACACAGTCCTGACTATCGCGCAGACGCTCGACGTGCCGCTGCGCGAACGCAATGCGCTGCTGCTCGCCGCCGGCTACGCCCCCGTGTATTCGGAGGCGCCTTGGAACGCACAGGAGATGCACGGCGTGATCCGCGCGCTCGAGCGGGTCATGCGCCAGCATGAACCGTTTCCCGCGATCGTGATGGACCGTAACTGGAACGTGCTGATGACCAACGATGCAGCGCCGCGCTTTTTCAACTGTTTCATCGACATGGACTCGCGCGAAGGTCCGCGCAACATGCTGCACCTGATCTTCGATCCACAAGGCATGCGTCCGTTTGTGGCCGATTGGGACGATGTCTCGCGCAGCCTGCTGCAGCGGGTGCATCGCGAATCGGTCGGCCATGTGCTTGACGGCGGCGCCAGAGGCCTGCTCGATGAACTGCTCGCGTATCCCGGTGTGCCGCGCGACTGGAACACGTATCACGCGCCGTCCGCGGCGCCGGCGATGCCGGTCATTCCGCTTGGTTTCATCAGCGAAGGCGTGGTGCTTCGCTATTTTTCGATGGTGACGAGCGTCGGAACGCCGCAAAATGTCGCCGCCCAAGAGCTGCGCCTGGAATGCATGTTTCCTGCCGACGACGCAACCGAAGCACGCCATCAGCAGCTGCTTGATGCACATTCAAAGGAACGTTGAGCGCCTTGTGCAGCCTGGTTGCGCTCCCCTTCCGGGGGCTGCAACCGTCTGCTCACGCTTCTTCCGACAAATGCTTGACGAGCTGGAAAGAAGGCACCAGTTCAGATAGCCGCAGATCAAAGCGTTGATCCAATTTCTGCGCGCGATTGAGCACTACAGGACGAAATACGCCGGCATCGTTGCCTTTGACGAAAAAGGCGATGTAGTTGTGGCTGTCCTCGGTCCTGCACCACCATATGCGCCAATCGGTTCCCAGCAACGCCTGGGCAATCGCTGGAACCGCGGGAGTCGGACGATCCCATAAATTCGATACCAGGACGCCTTGCGGAGCAAGGCTGCGCAGGCAGGCTTTATAGAAGCCGCTGGTACTTAATTCGGATGCGGGCCCATCGGCGGAAAACCCGTCCAGCATGACGACATCGACGCTGTTTTCCGGCCGGGCTTGCATATAGGCCGCAGCGTCCGCGTGAATGACCTGAAGGCGCTGGTCATCCGCCGGGATCATGAACTGGTCGCGCAACGCAATGACTTCAGCATGCAGTTCCAGCACGGTGATGCGGGCCGCGGGAAAATTCCGGTAGCAATACTTGACCAGCGATCCGCCACCCAGGCCAACCATCAAGATGTGTTTTGGCGCTGCCTGGAACAGCAGGAAACCCATCATGGCCCGCGTGTAGCTCAGCAGCAGCTTGTCGGGTGCGGAAATCGACATCGCGCTCTGTATGTACTGGTGATCGAAATGCAACGTGCGCATGTCGTCGTGATCGAAGACAAAGGGCTTTCCTCCACTTTGCTGGAGCAGCAGTTCGAAGCGATTAAGGTTTGTCATGTGATGTGGGTACGCAGCGTGCTGCCGACCGGATATCGATCAAGCGGATTTGTATTTCAAAGACCAGTGTAATAGCTGGCGCAAATAATGGCGCGGCATCTCTGGTTATCTCGATTTTTACCCTGCCCGCAGTTGTTCGGCGGAGAGATGCAGCGCTGCAATCAATTTATCGGTCCGGCGCTGCCGCAATATGTTTTGTGCGGTCATGCGCAGCAGCAGGGCATGCCGGAGCTCCAGGTCTTTCAATCCGTTCATGATCGCCTGGTCGGGCATCTCCAGCGATTTCCCTTTGCATGCAAACACAATCATGTTGCTCGATTCCAGGGCGTCGACAGCGATCACCGCACCGTCAAAGCTGCGTTGAATGCGGTCGAGGTAGTGCGTCATGTTGACCCTGCTTCCCAGCAAATTGACGACCATGATGCCTTCCGGCGCCAGGGCCTGATGACAGTCGTCGTAGAAGGCCTGGCTGCACAGCTGGGGCGGCTGTCCCGTGTGGTCGAATCCATCTACCAGCAGGATCTCGTAATCGTTGTCGGCATCCCGCACCAGGTCGCGTCCATCCTGGCAACGGATCTGCAGCCTGCGGCCATCCTCAGGAATGTGGAAATGATCCTTTAATGCAATGACTTCAGGGTTATTTTCGGCGACGACGATAGCCGCCTGCGGCAGGTTGCGATAACAGTATTTGGCCAGCGAGCCGCCGCCCAGCCCGATCATGGCGATCGTGCCGGGACTATGCTTGAACAGCAGGAAGCCCATCATTGTCACGGTGTAGCCAAGCAAGAGCGCATCAGGCGCCGCCAGGTACATTTCGCTTTGCACCGCGGTATTGTCGAATTGCAGGGAGACGGAATGCGCGTTTTTATAAATGAATGGTTTGCCGTCGCTGGAAAACGCTGAAAGTTCGCGGACATTATCTAAAAGCATGGTTGTGTCTTCAACGTCATCGGATAAAACCGGGAATCACACCAATACATGGCGTACCTGCTCGAAATAGCGGTAGACCCGCTCTTCGACCGCCGGGGCGACCATTGCCGCAGGCCGCTTGCCGTTCGGACAGGCCAGCCTGGGCGTCGTCCCGAACAGCCGGCAAACCAGCGGACGTTCCTCATATACCTGGCAGCCGCCGGCTCCCAGATGCGGGCAGCTCAATGCGGCAAGCGCGGCATCCTGTTCCTGCTTGCTCTTGCGCGGCAGCCGCGCCATTTCAACACTGGAAGCCAGCACCGGGCCGCAGCAATCGTGGCATCCCGGAACGCAGGCAAATGCGGGGATGCGCTCCCTGAGGAATTTGATTGTCTGGCTGTGTTTGTCCATTGATTACTCGCACCTGCAGGATTGCATATACTGCATAACATGATAATACAATTATCATACTATGATTACACTATGATTACATATGATCATAGCATACGCATATGGTGTAAATTAGGACCTGGCAGTCCATGCGGCGGCGGATTGCACGGCTTCATTCCGAGCAACGATGCGTTTTCCGGCATAACCCACGGTGATGTGTGATTAATATCCTGGAAGCCCGCAAGGCGGGACTCTTCGCACGAGACAAGCTGCTGCCCAACGTGGTTGCCGGCGCGATCGTCGGCGTGGTGGCGCTGCCGCTGTCGATGGCTTTCGCCATTGCTTCGGGAGCCCGGCCCGAGCAGGGCCTGTACACGGCAATCGTCGCCGGTTTCCTGGTTTCGATGTTTGGCGGGAGCCGCGCCCAGATCGCCGGGCCCACCGGTGCATTTATCGTCATCCTGGCTGGCATCACGGCCAAATACGGTATTTCCGGCTTGCAGATAGCCACCTTGATGGCCGGCGCAATGCTGCTGTTCATGGGCATCGCCAAAATGGGCAGCGTGATCAAATTTATTCCGGCGCCGGTCATCGTCGGCTTTACCACCGGCATCGCCGTCATCATCTGGGTCGGACAATGGAAGGATTTTTTCGGCTTGCCGGCAATTCCCGGCGGGCACTTCCATGAAAAGCTCTGGCATCTGGTTGAAGCCCTGCCGCAACTGCACCCTGCAACGACTGCCATTGCGCTGGTCAGCCTGGGCCTGGCGACCTGCTCTTCCAGGCTTGGCCGCTTCAAGCGCATCCCTGGACCGCTGCTGGCGCTGGTAGGGGCCACCGTGCTGCAGTCGATTTTCCAATTCGACGGCGTCGCCACCATCGGCAGCGCTTTCGGCGAGATTCCGCAGCATTTGCCGTCATTTTCGATCCCGGCCATTACCATGTCGCATGTAGTCGAACTGATAGGCCCGGCGTTTACGATCGCCATGCTGGGCGCGATCGAATCGCTGCTGTCAGCGGTAGTGGCCGACGGCATGGTCGGCAGCAAACACGATTCGAACCAGGAATTGATCGGCCAGGGGCTGGCCAACATGGTGACGCCGCTGTTCGGCGGCTTTGCCGCAACCGGGGCCATAGCGCGCACGGCAACCAGCATCCGCAACGGCGGCAGCAGCCCGCTGGCCGGCATCATCCACGCCGGCATGCTGGTCCTGGTGATCGTGCTCCTGGCGCCGCTGGCGACAAATGTTCCCTTGGCGGCGTTTGCGGCAATCCTGTTCGTGGTCGCCTACAACATGAGCGAATGGAAGCATTTCGCCAAAATGCTGCGCCGGGCGCCGCGCGCCGACGTCGTCATTTTGGTCGTGACCTTTTTATTGACAGTGCTGACGGACCTGGTGGTGGCAGTCAACATCGGCGTCATCCTGGCGATCATGCAGTTCATGCGCAGGATGGCGGCGGCGGTCGAGGTACAGCATTTTACCGAGCTTGAACTGAAAGCCGAACTGGCCCAGCATGGCTGGACGACACTGCCACCCGGCGTGCTGGTCTATGCGATCGAAGGACCGGTTTTCTTCGGCGCCGTCGAGAACTTTGAAAGAACGCTGGTCCATACCCATACCGAGCCGCAGATACTGATACTGCGCCTGCGCTGGGTCCCATTCGTCGACATGACGGGGCTGCTGACCTTGGAAGAAGTGGTGCTGAACATGCGCAAGCGCGGTGTCCGGATGATATTGTGCGAGGCCAACCACAAGGTGAAAACAAAGCTGGCGCGGGCCGGGCTGCTGGAATTGATCGGCGCCGACGATTATCGCGAGGACTTTGCATCGGCGTTAAGCCATAGCCAGGAGTTGACGGCACACGATGCTCACGCTCCGCACGCCAGGAAATCCCCAAAAATGAGCAGCTATGCGGAAAACCTGATCAAGACCAGTAAAGACTATTTTTGGGGCGGTAAAGACTGACCCGGCAAAAAAAGCGTCGCCGGCTGACAGCGGGAGCTTATTTTTTGCCTGGCTTCGGGGACCTGACAACGGCTTTTGTCGCGTAATCGACGTCATGCCGCTCCAGGTACTCGCGGATCATCTGGCGGATCACCTGGGATGGCGTCAAGTCTTGCGCAAGGCATAGTTCGTCGAACGCCTTCTTCTTGACCGGATCAATCAGGATTGTGAGGCGCGCAGTTTTCGATTCCATGGAATGGATAGGCATGAATGATAATTTGATTATCATTATACACAGCTCGCCCCGCACTTCCAGCAGATCCTGTTGCCTGTTCGCATGTTGCGAAAGGGGCAATCGCGTCATAAACTGAAAGTACCTATCCAACCGGGGAGAAGCTATGTACAAGCATCTTCTACTACCAACCGATGGTTCGCCATTATCTGAAGTCGCGATTCGAAATACCATGCAGTTCGCCAAAAGCATCAACGCCAAGGTAACCGGCTTTTACGTAAGCCCGCCATATCATGCACTATCTTTTCAGATGGAAATGATGGCAGAGACAGAAGACGATTTCGCTAAACATAGCCGGTCTCAAGCGGAAAAATTGCTTGCCGACATCGAAGACGCAGCCAATATAGCAGGCGTATCTTGCGACACTACCTATGCCATCGGCGACCATCCCTATGAAGAAATCATCAAAGCGGCCAATGCCAACGGCTGCGACTTGATCACCATGGCGTCGCACGGCCGAAAAGGAATGAGAGGCCTCCTTCTCGGCAGCGAAGCACAGAAGGTGTTAACTCATAGCAAAATACCGGTACTCATATACCGGTAGGAGCAATGGCATTGTTAGAGTCCGCCATCGTCATGGATCAGGCATGGACGGCGATGTTTGAAACTATCCGCCTGCAAGGAATCCTCAGGACCTGACAGGAGGAAGATCAACCGCAGGCTGTGTTCTTTGGGCAGTAACCGTGGCGCAAAGGGGAAACATCTTGACCAGTCCCGACATCGACAAAAACTTCACCGATGCAATACCGGGGCTCTATGAAGCGTATCTTGTTCCGCTGATCTTTGAGCCGTATGCAGTGGACTTGGCGAATCGTACAGCTTCGCGGCCTCTTGCCCGCGTGCTGGAGATTGCCGCCGGCACAGGCGTCGTGACGCGCCATTTGGCATCCGCGCTGCCGGAAAGCGTCTCCATTGTTGCCACGGACCTTAATCAGCCGATGCTGGACCGCGCTGCCGAAGTCGGGACCAAGCGTCCAGTGGAATGGCGCCAGGCAAACGCCATGCAACTGCCCTTCGAGGACTCAATGTTTGACGCCGTGGCGTGCCAGTTCGGAGTCATGTTCTTTCCCGACAAGCCGAAGGCATTTTCGGAAATGCGCCGTGTTCTCCGGCCAGGGGGCGTCCTCATTTTCAACGTCTGGGACCGCATCGAGGAGAACGAGTTCGCTCATGTCGTGTCGACGGCGCTCGCGGCCCTCTTTCCCGAAGATCCGCCACGCTTCATGACCCGCACGCCCCATGGCTACCATGACCTCGCAACCATTGCGCAAGACCTGAAAGCCGGCGGCTTCAGTGCATCGCCCCAGATGAGTACTATCGCGGCGCGCAGCCAGGCAGCGTCGCCGCGGATCCCTGCGATCGCATACTGCCAGGGGACACCGCTGCGCAGCGAAATCGAGGCACGCGGCAAATCGCGGCTCGACGAAGCAACCGACATCGCCGCGGGAGCCATCGCCCGACGGTTCGGGCCTGGTCCTGTGGACGGCAAGATCCAGGCGCACGTTATCACTGTCGAACGCTGAATTTCGCCGGCTGAGCGCCTGCTTTCCAGGGTTGGCTGCTGCTACGCTGGGTCGTTTCCGGACAGGGATTCGTACAATGCACGCCAGATCAAGCCCGGGCCGGCAAAGATCATGATCAGCCGGCCCGGATCTTACCCGGTTTCAACCTCACTGATCGAGCGTTGCTGGCTCGAGATGCGCTGTGCGTCACTTGAAGATCTAAGCGTCTGAGACCTGGCATTCACAATGGCATCCATCAGTTGTTCAATGATGTCGCCGATAGTTGTGTCCTGCTGCCTTGCCAATCTCCTTAGTTTTTTGTGATGCTTCTCGCTAATGCTGGCGGTGACCTGCACGTCGCCAACCAGCACAAACTCATCCTTGGCAAAGCATAGCCAATAGATAACGATGCAAGTGAGCGTGCCAAGAACAAATATCTGAAATTCCGACGACCGTCCCCACGTGCCGCGCCACAGCTCTGTTCCAGACCACAGGCTTATCAGCAGCACGCCAAACCAGATGACTGCAATCAGCCGCAGGATTTTGCTTTCTCTTCCAACCTCGTCATACAGGAAGCGCCTGCGGATTAGCTGACGAAATTCTTTCATTTCATCCTCCCCTTTAGCAGATCAAACGACCATGGCGCCGCAAAAGTGATTCGAACAGACCGCAAAAATCATCTAGCGTGCGCCCTTCCCCCAAGTCGTCAACCTAGTACATTTTCACATGAAAACAATGTCTTATTTCCTATGCCATGCCACGTACGACAGCGGCCAGGAAAGCCGCCTGGCTATCCCACTTCCCACTCCCCCGCAACTATCAATACTGCTAGTTGAAAACCCATCAACAAAGCTGTATTGCTGTTTCATCGCTAAACACCGTTGGACGCTGATAACCGTCGTCGGGCCAGAACCCTCAAAGAGTTCCGGAGAATGATTGGCAGATGCATCGCCCGGAAATTTTTCCATCTGCTTGCGAAATTTTCCCAATGTTTTCAAACTCGGAGGCTTTCATGGCAATTGATTTTGAGGTTATCGATACCAAGTTCCAGGACCCAGACCCTGAATACAGGAAAATCGAGGATTGCAAGAAACTGATCATCTCGTCCCAATGCATCGGCATAAACTCAGCTGACGCCAGCAGCTACTATCACATAAGCTACGCAGTTTCATTCCTGCTGGTGGCCGTCGACAATAACAACCATGTTCTTGTCGACTGCTCGACGCTGATTCCAACGCAAATCTTTACCTGCACCAGCTATCCCATATGCAAAGTCAGGGATTTCGCCATCCATGTGACAAGAGGTCCGTTGCCGGCAGGTTGGGATATCGCAAAGTATCCGTGTGCAGTTCTCCCGCCAGGTTGCGATTCCTGCTCCGTAGTGATCATTGCCACGCCAGCCGACAATTATGTGCGGAATTGCTGCGGACAATGGAATAACGTCAAGGCTAGCAACTGTATCCGCAAGTGCTACCCAAGACCTTGCGTATTTCCGCCCTCCGTCAAACCCCCGGTGCAGCCGGTTCCCTCCGGCCCTTCGACTGGCGTACAAACTGGTGGCGGGCCGGGTTTGAAAATCTGCCACTGCTACAATTTTGAATGCAGCGGAATCAGCGTAAAGAAACCGGAGCCGGGCTCTGACTATGCGAAATTGGCCGCATGCCAGATATTTACAATCAAAGGGCAATGTACGCTGCCCAGCGAAGCGGCAGCGAAGTGCGGCGCTGTGTTTTCCGTTACATATCATCTATGTAACGCAAAAGACACTGCCGAAGTCGTGGCCGATATACAAAAGGTCGTCCAGCCAAAAGTAGTTACGTGCGGTACCTACCCAACGACGCTGGTCTCGGATGTCGTGGTCGGCATCACGACACAGCCAATTCCAACCGGCTGGAATCAAGAGAAGAACCCCCTGTGCTACATACGCCCTGAAGCTGCATCTACCCTCTTGTGCGTCCGTGCCGTAGCAGGTTCGACCTCGAATGTTCCCAACTCCCCTGCCACGACCAGTGCGCCGGTCGACCCTCCGCAACTAAGATAGGTACAAGGCCCTGGCCCGGCATAGCTTGCCGGGCCAGGCGATCGTAGCTCAAGGCAATCGGCCGTCACATTCCTCATCCCCTTCAACATTTTTAATGCCTCTACGCTACGTATCGTTACCGGCAAACAAAAAAAGCCCGCAGTTGCGCGGGCTTTCTGGCATTTGCTGCCTTTATAAAGCAAAGTGGGCCGGAATTACTTGACGACGTCGATCAGATCTTTTGCGAACGCCATGCCCTGGTCACGGGCAGTGTCCCAGGTATTGGACGGGGCGATCTCCGGCGGCGACTGCAACACTCCGTCAATCAAAACGGCCCAACGATACTTGCCGCCCCTGACGATCGTGCTCGCGACCCTGATCGTGTGCCCTTTATGCTCTATCTCGAATTGCGGCATATGTCCCTCACAGATGGTATCCGTAAGGCAACACTACCATGTGCAACGACCACTGCATACTGGTAAAAATACAACCTCCCCCTGATTGGATCAATCGTCGCATCCACAACGCATTGAACTTCGCCCATGAGCGCGGGATTGCGAGAGTCGCATGAAACTACAGCCCCTAAACACCTTGCCATTCCATCAAGAATATCGTTGGCACTGTCAAAACTACCAGCTAGACATCTGGCGACAAAAATCTACAATCCAATTTGTGCGCCGCACAATATGCCATGTAAATCAATGGCGCCCCGCAACCGACGGCTAGTCTTTAGCCGCCTTTCGTCGTCTTACCGATGTCGTCTGTTTTTGCGACACCGAACCCTTGGAGAAACCATGTCTACCATTGCAGAACAATTCTCAGCTGCCGCCAAAGCTAATTTTGAAGCCAACTTGGCTCTGTACACTGATCTCACGACCAAAGCATTTGCCGGCGTGGAAAAACTGATCGAGCTCAACCTGAGCGCTGGCAAAGCTTCACTGCAAGAGTCGACCGCTACTACCCAGAAACTTTTTGCCGCCAAAGACCCGCAAGAATTTTTCTCGCTGAGCGCAGCGCTGGCTCAACCGAACGCGGAAAAAGCCGTCGCTTACGGCCGGCATTTCGCCAGCATCGCATCCAGCACGCAAGCCGAGCTGACCAAGGTTGCCGAAGCCCAGGTTGCGGAAACCAAGCGTAAAGTCGTCGAGTTCGTCGACCTCGCCACGAAAAACGTGCCGCCAGGTGCAGAAAGCGCAGTTGCTTTCGTCAAATCGGCGATCGGCAGCGCCAACGCCGGTTACGAACAGTTGGCCAAGAACACCAAGCAAGCCGTTGAAGCGCTGGAAACCAACGTCAACAGCGCTGTCGATCAACTGTCGCAAGCCGCTACCAAGGGCGCCGCTCATTCGAGCAAGAAGTGATTTTTAGCGACACGAAATAGTACATTGCATGCAACTTATCGTGTAGTCGCGCTGGCAACAAAAAGCCCGGTCGTTCAACGATCCGGGCTTTTTTACATTTGATTGCGGGACAGGATTTGTCCGCCATATATCCATTTGCATCAAGTAAACGCTTTGCTCGTGGACCCTATGTGGCATGGGCGTTCAAGCCGCTCCATCCCAGATAGCCCGTATATAAGCCAACCAGTATGATCAACGCGCTGGAAAAATACGGTGCTTTTCTTGCAAATGCTCCGAAACCGTTCCAGCGTTTTGAGACTTGGCGCACGCTCAGCGCCGCGATAGTCCCTGACGCCACCATTGTCAGTGCGAGACCGATACTGAAGCAAAGCACCAGCACGACACCTAGGCTGTATTGTTTCAGCTGCAAGCACAACAGTAAGACGGTGATTGACGCGGGACAAGGGATCAATCCCCCAGTCAAGCCAAACATGACGATTTGACCGGTAGTAATGTTTTTATCCGCAAATTTGCGTTTAATGTCGTTTGCATGCGCCAGCTCGTGCGCGTCCTGATATCCGACAGCGCCAACATCCAGGCCGCCGTGGCCATGATGTGCACCTTCCTCAAAACTTACATCGTAGTCGTGCGTATGAGCATGGTGTGTCATCGACAGCCTAGCCACGAATTCATGCGGCTCGGGAATCTCGTCTATCGATTCCAGGTAATCACCCTTCCTGGCAAATGCGAATGCCTGGACCGCGCCATCCGGGCGAATGGTTTGTACTTTGATCTGGCGTGCATCGGCCGGCGCAATAGCGGTGCCCTTGTCAAAAAAATGCAAGCGGAAGCGTGGCGGACAACCTGTTTCAAATATTTCGAGATCCACTGCCTGGCTGTGATCCGTATCAATGCGTCGGATTTCGAGGCCATGGCCATGATCGTGCGCATGATGGCTGTGGCTCGTTTCGTCTTTTTCTCGCTTCAGGTCGCGGTAAGTCCGAAGGAGCATCCAGACCGCTATTCCGATAATCAGGACGGCGGAGCCCAATTGGAAATAAGGTTCCGTCGCTTCGGCATTCAGGTTTCCCCCCAGCTTCATGCCAACGAGAGCAACAAGCCACACAACGGCGGTATGCGAAATTGTCGCCGACAGCCCCAATAAGACAGCCTGGGACACAGTGCCGCGAATGGCGACGATAAAAGCCGCCATCATTGTTTTTGAATGTCCTGGCTCAAGCCCATGTAAAGCGCCCAGCAGGATGGCGCTTGGTACAAACAGCCACGCGTTGCTAGCTCCTTGCCGGAGCAGTTCAGAAAATTCAGTCATGCGGGATTCCTTAAAGGTACTTTGAGATTTCTTTGAACTCATCCAACGTCGCCTTTGGCGACGTTTCAATCCCGTCTTCGAGACAATGTTCAAGGTGGTCGTAAATAAGCGTCTTTTTGGCTTGGACCAGGGCTTTCTCTGCGGCCTGGAGTTGCATGGCGACGTCAGTGCAAGATCGCCCCTCCTCGATCATGCTGATGATGGAGTTAACCTGACCAGCCACCATGCGAAGCCGCTTGATGACGTTGGGATGGGATTCGTGCTTGTGTGGATGTGTTGTATTCATACGCCCATCCTATACCATACCCCCCCTAGGTGTAAATGCGAATCACCGCAATGTCTACAAAAGTAAACTTGTAGATATCAATACCATTGTGTAGGATTATCTACATGACCACTTACCTCTCTCTCATTACCAGCCTTCCAACAGAGAACGCAACAGCCCGGATGCGTGCCTGGCGCGCACTTAAGGCAAGCGGCGCGGCCGTCTTGCGCGACGGCGTTTATTTGATGCCGGAGCGCGAGGCCTGCCGCAACACCTTTGAGGCAGTCGCTGCCGATGTGCTGTCTGGCGGCGGCACCGCCTTTGTCTTGCGCGTTGAAGAACCCGATGGCGCTGATTTTGCTGGACTATTCGACCGTAGCGAGGATTACGCGGCGTTGCTGACGGACGCGGCCAAGGTGCGGGAAACGCTCACCGCCGGCACCGTGCTGGAAACACTCAAGCAGATTCGCAAGCTGCGCAAATCCTTTGCCAGTCTTGCCGATATCGACTTCTTCCCCGGCGAAGCCCAACGGCAAACCGACACTACCCTGCAAGAGCTGGAGCTGGCCGCTGCCCGCGTATTGGCGCCGGACGAACCCCATCCAGTGCATGGAACCATCACTGCCCTGCCATTGCAGCAATACCAGGGACGCACCTGGGCAACACGGCGCCGCCCCTGGGTGGATCGGCTGGCCTGTGCCTGGCTGATCCGTCGCTTCATTGATCCGCAAGCCCGGCTGCTGTGGCTGGCCTCTCCCGGCGACTGCCCCACCGATGCCTTGGGCTTTGACTTCGACGGCGCGACCTTCAGCCATGTAGGAAGCCGTGTCAGCTTCGAGGTGCTGTTGGCGAGTTTCGGCCTTGAGCAAGCAGCGCTCAAGCGTCTTGGCGCGCTAGTGCACTACCTCGATGTCGGTGGCGTGCAGCCGCCGGAATCCGTGGGAATCGAAAGCGTCCTGGCCGGCCTGCGCGAAGCCATTGCCGATGACGACCAGCTTCTGGCGACAGCCAGCAACGTGTTCGATGGGCTGCTGACTGCATTTCAGCAAGAAGCCGCGCCGCAACAGGGATCGTGATCATGGACCAGGCGAATAAACCGACTTACACCTTGTGGCAGCTGATCCTGTATTTTTTGCGCCTGGGTGCGTTTGGCTTTGGCGGGCCGGTTGCACTGGTTGGCTATATGCACCGCGACCTGGTCGAGCGCCGCGGCTGGATCAGTGAATCAGACTACAAGGAAGGGCTGGCGCTGGCGCAGATCGCGCCCGGTCCGCTGGCCGCGCAGCTGGGAATTTATCTGGGATTCGTACACTTCCGGCTGCTCGGCGCGACAGTGGCGGGACTTGCTTTCGTGTTGCCATCGTTCCTGATGGTGGTCGCCCTGGGATGGGCCTACGTGGCGTTCGGCGGGCTGACCTGGATGCAGTCCGTTTTCTACGGCGTGGGCGCTTCCGTGATCGGCATCATGGCAATCAGTGCGCATAAGCTCGCCAGCAAGAACCTGGGACGCGACAAGCTGCTGTGGGGCATTTTCTTGTTGCTGGCGGCCGTGACCATCATCACGCAGTCCGAAATTGCGTTGCTGTTCATCGGCGCCGGCGTGCTGGTTTGGGTGATCCGCTGCAGGCCCAGGTTTGGCACATCGAGCATGGCCGTACTGCTGCCGACGCAGTTGCCGAATATCGCTCTCGCATCCGCGACCAATACCAGCACCCTGATTCAGATCGTGCTTTTTTTCACCAAGGCCGGCGCCTTCGTGTTCGGCTCCGGCCTGGCCATCGTGCCCTTTCTCTATAGCGGCGTTGTGACGGAACACCACTGGCTTACCGAAAAGCAGTTTGTCGATGCCGTGGCCGTCGCGATGATTACACCAGGACCGGTGGTGATCACGACCGGATTCATTGGCTACCTGATCAGCGGCCTGCCGGGCGCCATTCTGGCAGCCATAGGGACATTTGTTCCCTGCTACCTGGCCACCGTCATCGCCGCACCATACTTCAAAAAATACGGCAAGCTGCCCGCGCTGATCGCCTTCGTCGATGGCATCACGGCGGCAGCCATCGGCGCCATCGCCGGGTCGGTGGTGGTGATCGCGCAGAGGTCGATCATCGACATCCCGACCGCGCTGCTGGCGCTGGCAACTGCTGCGCTGTTATGGAAATTCAAGAAACTGCCTGAACCGGTCATCGTGATTGGCGCGGCGCTGGTCGGGATCGTGGTGTACCCCTTGTTGCATCAATGAACCCGGCGCCACCGGGAGATATCCCGATTAGCCGTCTGGACTATGTTGCAGCGGCAGGCAAGTACATCGACGCCTTTTTCAAAAACATCCAGTGGGACGTGGCGGCGAGCCGGATTGCCGCAGTGTCAAAAGCGTAGGCGCGACATTTGAAATGGAGGAGACGCATCATGAAATGGATTACCCGCGAACGCCCGAAGATCGACCGCATCGCTTGTCCGTGGCTGGTGGCTCGCTATATCGATCAGCAAGCGGAATTTCTTTATGTTGCGCCGGACGATGTGTTGCGCATTGCCCGCGAGACCAGCGCGATTCCTTACGACATACCGGGCGTTGAACTGACCCATGACGGCGAGTTGTGCAGCTTCGATGCCTTCCTCAAGAAATACCGTCTTGACGATCCCGCCTTAAACCAGCTCGCGCTTATCGTGCGCGGCGCCGACACCTCGCGGCTTGATCTGACGCCGCAATCTGCCGGCCTATACGCCTTGTCGCTGGGATTGTCGCAAAATTTCAGCGATGACCAGGAGATGCTCAAGCACGGCATGGTGATGTATGACGCTCTCTATGCCTGGTGCAAGAATTGCCAAGGAGAGTCACACAACTGGCCGCCTAAAATGTGATGACTGGATTGAACCGTTGCGACTGGAGCAGGCATTGTTTACCCATGCGGATAACAAGATCACCAAGCCGGTCTATCGATGCAAGCCTGGAATCGTAAAACCGCTCAGTTGAATAGCGCAACCGAAAAGGCCTCCCGGACGGGAGGCCTCATAAACACTTGGAGACGGGGATTCGAACCCCGGATAGGCTATGAACCTCTGGCGTCAATTACAAGTTATCCTTTTGCGTCAATAACTTACGTTCGATATACAGCACTATGAAAATCAATCCCGAGATCGCTTAACTCATTGATTCTATAAAATAACGATTTTTCGGACAGTACAAATTTTAGTCGGGATAGATAATTCGCTTATCCAGCTATCCAAGCATCCAACTATTTGACCAAAACTACCTATCGAGACGTCCATGCCAACGCGAACAGCCTCATGCACTTGCGGTCAGCTACGCATTGAAGTCCAGGGCGCGCCGACCGGAATCGGAATCTGCCACTGCCTTGCTTGTCAGCAAAGAACTGGCAGTGTCTTCGCTGCCCTGGCCGGCTTTGCCGCTCCCTACAAGGTCATTGGTTCAGCTACCGAATTTATCCGTACCGGCGATCAAGGAGCAAAGTTCATTTTCCGATTCTGCCCAGTCTGTGGGACCAACCTTTTCCACACCGAAGAAGGAGTAGTTGGGAGCGTAAGCGTCGCCGTAGGCGCTTTTGCCGACCCGAGCTTTCCGCCACCTCAGCTGTCAATCTACGATTGCCGCAGGCATCCGTGGGTTCAGCTGCCATCGGGCACCGTCGCTTTCAAGAAGGATCCCACGTAGTCCATGTAGTATTCGCCCCTAATAACCGCGCCAATTAGCACCAGTCGCCCTATAAACCCTACTCGGGGCAAGCGGTCGACATCATTTTGTCCCGGAGACTTCGACATCCACGCGGCGATCAGGCTGCAGGCAGGCAATCAGTGCCTTGCTCACCTTCTGTCCTTTGCATTCGCCGGGCCTGGTCACGGGATCCGATCCGTCCACGCCCTTGGCCCCGATCTTGCCGGACGGGATCCCTGCGGATTGCACCAGATAGGTTTTTACCGCTTCGGCGCGGTGCGTAGACAGCTTCATGTTGTAGGCGTGCAAACCGATCCGGTCGGTGTGTCCCGTTACCGTGATGACGTCAAAGTCGGCGCCCTTCAGGTCGGCAGCAAACTTGTCGAGCGCCTGTTTGCCAGCAGGCTTCAAGGTCGCCTTGTTGAAATCGAAGAGAGAATCCGCAGAGAAAGCCACCTTCGTCGGCGGAGGTGGCAGCGCCACGGCCGCCAGCTCAGGCGCAGGGGCGGCGGCCACAGGTTCCGGCTCCGCCGCGCGCGGTGCACGGGTCGGCGTTTTACCGCCGAACCGATAGATCAGGCCGACCGAAACAAGATCGATGTCGCCTTTGTTGCCGACCGCATCGTTAATCCGGTAGCGTTCGACCTCGGCCCGCATGGCGAGCGATTCAGTCAAAGCGTATTGCACCCCCACGCCGAACTTGTAGTTCATAGCGTTCTTGCTGGGGTTGGGATTGATCACATCGACTGATCCGGTCCCGGTAAAGGAGTCCCTGGCGTGAGCGTAGTTCAATCCGGCCCGGCCAAATGCAGAAAATTTTTCAGTGATGGGCAGAATGCCGACCAGGTCGAGATTCAAGCCCCTGAGCTTGATATTGCCGTTCAGCGTTCCCGCCGGCGCCGTGGTCGCCGTGAAGCCGAATTTCCCCAGATCGAAGTAACCTCCTTCGAGCGCAAAGTTCTGGTTGAACTGGTACCCGCCAAAAAGCTTATAACCGGTGCTGTGCTCGTCGTTGCTGATCGAGGTCGTGGCAAAACCGCTTCCCAGCAGGCCGCTGGTGATCCTCCCATCGTCGATCCTCGCTCTGGACTGCCCAGCACTGGCGCCGCCGTACCAGCCTGCGTCGTCCGCCGCTGCGTATGGGCTGGCGAATGCCGCCAGCGCCATCAGACCCAGTGTTCCTGATGCTCTTGCTAATTTCATGTTGTTCTCCAGATCGTGGAAAATTTGTGCCGGCTGCATAAATGCATCGCGGGCAAACCATGTCGATTCCTAAGAAAGCCGGCAGCAATGACGCTGCCGGCGCCTTAAGTTTTACGGGGCCGGTACGTTGACGACGGTGTTTGTCATCGTGACCGAAGCATTCAGGCCGACCGCTCTGCCGTTCAACGTCACTAGCGCGACATTGCCGGCAGTAGAAAACGACACTGCTGAAGAGGCGAGGATGGTTCCCACCATGGTGCCGCCCCCCGCCGCGTTGATCGTGGCGGAAGTACCGACCTGCCAGAAGACGTTCTTGGCCAGTGCGCCGCCAGCCAGGATCACGTTACGCGGTGCTGCTGGCAGGCCTACGGTGAGCGTAGACGGCATCTGGAAGACCCAGACTGCAGTCGCATCGCCGCCGGCGTCGAGGGTAAGATCGGATCCGGCGATCATGAACGAACCGCCAGCGGTTTTATAGACACCAGGCGCAAGGGTGAGTCCGCCCAGGTTGGCACCTGGATCGGTCGCGCCCGGCAGCCCGGCCAGGGTGTTGTATGCCGTCAGGGCGTCGTTCCTGCCGTTGGTTGCGATAGTGCATGAGGCAGGATTGACAGCAGCGGACGTAGGCCCCAGGGTAGACACGGTGCAAGTGTAGATATTCCTGCTCACTGCACCTTGGTTGGATCCCGTTTCCGTATAAATATCTCCTGCCGCGTCGTGCCATCCGGTTACCGACGAGGTAGAGGTAGCTGTGGTCCCGAGATCGCCGCCAATTACGGCGGTAAGTGTTCCCTGGTTGGTGGTTCCGGCAGTACCCCCCAGGTTCCCGAACCTTGATGCGGTTGCCAAGATGTTCGTCCCTACAATAGGAGGCGGGCACGCTAATGCGGTAGTGGTAAAAGTCCATGCCTTGTTGGTTGCCAGCGCATTGCCGGACAAGTCCTTGGCCGCGGTCGTGATGGTGGCGGTATAGTTGGTATTGGCCAGGAAATCGCTGCTTGCCGTAAACGTTGCCACCCTGGTTGGGACATCATAGGCGACGATACCAGGTACATTGGTTCCGGCGATTGTCTGCTTGATCGTGAATGTGCCCAGCGTTCCGGCCGGGGACGAGTTGATCGTGGTCGGATCCATCGGCTTGCTGAAGGTGGCGTTGATGACCTTTTGGAGACACGCAGTTGAGCTAGGATCGACCGGATTTACTGAAACTATCGTCGGCGGCGTAATGTCCACAGCCGTGGTAAAGGTCCAGACAAAGTTGGCCGCCAGTGCCTTGCCGGCCAGATCCTTGGCCCCGGTCGTGACCGTGGCAGTATATTTAGCATTCGCTAAGAGAACGCCGGTTGCCGTTGTCGGCAGAAAGGTCGCGGTTTTCGCGCCGGCATCGTAGGTGACCAGGCCCGGTATGGCAGTGGCGCCCGGTCCTACCAATGTGAAGCTCGTTGCAGTGAGCGTTGCCGGGTCCATGTCTTTATTGAACGTCGCCGTGATCTTGGTGGTGATTGCAACATTAGTCGCACCATCAGCAGGCACGGTGACAGTCACTGCCGGCACGGACGCGGCAATACCGCCGGTACCAAGGATTGGACTTTGCCCTTCGCCCCCGCCTCCGCATGCTGCGACCAAAGCGGTCAGCAGCAATGCCATGAACCATATCAGGAAGCCGGGATAACTCTTTCCCTCGAATTTGTTCATTTGTGTCCCCTTTTTTTGACTAAATCCATGACGTCAGCGATGTAATCGACCGACCCATTGTCGGTGGACACGCTGACGCTTTCGCGCGGAGCTTCACAGCTTTAGATATTGCATTCAAGTTCTATTTCTTAGGTGTCTCGGCCATGCGCCTACTAACCGGTTGTGAGCCGCAACAGGAAAAATCATGGTGTTAGCGTCAAAAGGCGATCGGAGCCAGTTGCAACGGAAAACGCATCAAGCTCTCCTGAGTCCGCATCTTCGTCGTGACCTGCTCATGCACGCAGCGGACGGATAAGCTGTTTCCATCCCATGGGCATATGCAGTTTTTTGGCGAATCCAGTCATGTCAGCCGGGATTCGCCTTGAACTCAGTTAACGAGCCGGCATAACCACATTTCCTTTTTCTGACTATCCAGAACTACGCACATTTTTGTGGGTAGTTACCCAGATTTGATCAGTCTCTGGCGACAAGGACGAGCGTCGGCAGATCAAGCCATCGCTACTGCAAGATCGCATCTACAGCCAAACTGCGCGTATGGCCGAAAGGCCTGCCTCAATCGGTGCGCTACGATTGCAGATCAGAATATTCAGGAAACGTCGCAAGGTCTGTGCGTTAACGCACGGATACTATTCTGGCGACACGCTGATCAGGAAAAATGCTGAACATGCTGTAACCGGCTGCCTATACTGCTTGTACGAGGGTGAGGTACGAGGCCGAATTGCTGGAGACTCCCATGAAATCTGAAACAATTGGCAAATATGAAATAGAATATTCCGGGTTTAAACTACCCAATCGCGAAGACTGGGTTGCCGTACTCGCCATTTATTCTTCCGGAAACCCTTCGCATAGACATGGCATTTTCCCGCCGCAGCGGGTTGCCCTTGACTGCGTATTTCCGAATGAGCATGTAACCCTGGAAAAGGCGCGCATGATTGCTCTTTCGATGATAGAGATGGGATGCAAAAATTCCTAGCCTGGCATCAATCGGCAACAAGCATCGATCCGACCGGCGTCCGAACTGAATCCTCAGCTATATGAATTTTCTGCCCACGCATTTTGTGAAAAAATTAGGCAAATTTGGCGTCAGAAAATTGTCGAAGCCGCATCGATTTAGCCGACGCGCTGAAAGTCGGCTTGAGAGCCTTGGTCTGAATGGTGCTGTACAGCTCGAGGGCGTCCTCTGCGAAAGACGGCCATCAGCAATGCGCCATCACCAGCTGTGCCGTCATTATCGACTGCATTGACCAGCCTACGATATGTCGCGAATATAAGTCCAGTACGACTGCGACAAACAGCCAGCCTTCCCCGGTCCACACATAGGTAAAGTCGGCAGCCCATTTCTGATTGGGTGCCGTTGCCTCAAACTGCCGGTTTAGCAGATTCGGGGCAATTGCATGCGCGCTAGCCTGAAGCTGGCCGAGATGACGGCGTCGTTTATGGCGAGCCTTGATGCCGGCCGTATTCATCAACCGCGCCACGCGGTTCGCCCTGCGAAGCCAGCAGTCTTGACGACCGCCTGCTTGAGGTCGGCATTTCACGGCGCGTTGTCATGACCGCGCCGAATTTTCTGGCGGCGCCCTTCATCGCCGCGGCCACCGACCTCGTCTGCCTGCTGGCGGAGCGCGCAGCGCGGCGGCTCGCCGATGCTGCGGACATCGACATTCATCCGCAGCCGGCGCCGGTTCCGCCGTGGACCATTGGCCTTGCGCGACTGGCCGGATCGGTCCCGGATCCAGCCATCGACTGGATCGCCGGCGTTGCGACCCGGATTGCCTCTACGATCTAGGCGATCCAGGTACCGCGCCGCTTCCCAAAGTTACTTGCGAGCGAGCGCTGCTTAGACTAGTTCGGCGAGTGTGGCAGCGTCAAAACCCTTCAAGCTTTCGTGATTGCCGCCTTGGATCTTTGCAGCCCAGTCGGGATCGCTGATCAGGGCCCGGCCAACGGCGACCAGATCAAACTCCTCGCGCTCCATGCGCTCGATCAGCCGATCCAGGCTCATGGTCCCCGATCCCTTGCCGGCGAAGGCGTTCATGACGTCGCCGTCGAGGCCAACCGAGCCTACGCTGATAGTTGTTGCGCCGGTCAGTTTTTTGGCCCAGCCGGCGCAATTCAGGCCGTTTTCTCCGTCGACCTCTGGAAATTCCGGCTCCCAGAAACGCCGTTGCGAACAGTGCAAAACATCCACCCCCGCCTCGACCAGCGGCAGCAGCCAATCGGTCATGGCCGCCGGCGTCTCTGCCAGCCGCACGCTGAAGTCCTGCTGCTTCCATTGACTGATCCGAAGAATGATCGGAAAATCCGCGCCCACCGCCTTACGGACCTCAGCCACGATCTCTTTCGCGAAGCGCGAGCGCTCAATGAGCGTCGCCCCGCCATACTGATCGGTGCGCAGGTTGGTGCCGGACCAGAAGAACTGATCAATCAGATAGCCGTGCGCGCCGTGAATTTCCACGGTGTCGAAACCCAGGCGCTTGGCATCGGCTGCCGCCTTGCCAAAAGCCGTGATCGTATCGGCAATGGCGCTCTCGCTCATTGCCGCGCCGCGCGCTACGCCGGGAGCGTTCAGCCCTGAGGGGCTTTCGACCGCTGTCTCCGGTTCCCATTCTCCGTGCTTGGCGGAGCCGGTGTGCCAGAGTTGCGGCCCCATGCGGCCTCCAGCGCCATGCACGGCGTCAATCACGCCCTTCCAGCCGGCCAGCGCTGCCGCGCCATGGAAGAAAGGGATGCTGGGATCGTTGCGGGATGCCGGCCGGTCCACGACCGTGCCTTCCGACAGAATCAGGCCAACTTGTCCCGCCGCGCGGCGCTGGTAGTACGCAGCGTTTGCTTGCGTTGGTACGCCGTTCGGGGAAAAAGTACGCGTCATTGGGGCCATGACAATTCTGTTTTTGAGCGCAAGCGACTTGATGGTGAGGGGGCGAAACAGCACGTCGGTATCGATAGATGGCATAGGATGAACTCGATTGTGATTGGAAGTCTCATGGTATATGAATTATACTTAGAGTCAATTAGGCACCTTGAGGTGCCTAGGTATAGCCAAGGAAACCACCCGTGACCGATGTCCCCATCAAATGTTTCTCCGCCGAGTGCCCAAGCCGCATGCTGTTTGATCAGGTCTCTGACAAATGGTCGATGATGGTGCTGATAGTGCTGGAAGACGGCCCTGTCCGCTTCAACGCCATCAAGCGCCGGCTGGAAGGCGTCACCCAAAAAGCGCTCACCCAGTGCCTGCGCAAGCTGGAACGAAATGGCCTGCTGTCGCGTCATGTGATCCCTGTGTCGCCCATTGCCGTGGAATACAAGATCACGCCGCTCGGCCGTACCTTGCTGCAGCCGTTTAAGGTGATGCACGCCTGGACATTGGCAAAACTGCCGGAGGTTGAGGAAGCGCGGCGGGCCTTCGACCAAAGGAATATGGCGTAGGACTGCAAATGAATCGTACCGCTTCCAGCACAGCAGCTTGGCCGCCAAGCGCAGAATCAAGGCGCGCGACGAAAATCAATTAACGATATAAATCGTTTATACCAATAATTGAGGAACTCACGACAAAGGGGAATTCGCTCGGGGCTACGTCCTCCGCGAATTCCCCTTTGTTTATTTGGTACACTTATTCACAGCTGCCGCTCAACAACGCAGCGCCCCGCCCGAGGGGTTCAGTCCAGTAGATGCGGACCGCCAGATTGGCGTATTTCTCGACGCCACCAAAAAAAGGAGTCACGCATGACGTCCCCGACCAGCCTTGCCTATCCCACGCCCTTCGAACTCGGCAATGGCAACCAGACCTCCACCTGGGCCGAATGCATCGCCTTCTACGAGCGGCTGGCCGAGCGATTCCCGGATGTGCTGCGATGGTGGCGGATCGGCACGTCCGACACCGGCCTGCCGATGCACGCCGGCCTGGTCACGGCCGACGGCGTGTTCGACCGCGACACCTTGCGCGAGCAGGGGCGCCCGGTGTTCTTCAACAATAACGGTATCCATCCCGGCGAGCCCGAAGGCATCGATGCCTGCATGGCGCTGGTGCGCGACTTCTGCCTTGAGCCCGAGCGGCTGGCGGCGCTCGGCGAGACGGTGTTCCTTTTCATCCCGGTCTACAACGTCGACGGCTGCGTGAACCGCCAGTCCAGCTCGCGGGTGAACCAGCTCGGCCCCGAGGCGTTCGGCTTTCGGGGCAACGGTCGGCACCTCGACCTGAACCGCGACTTCATCAAGTGCGACAGCCTGGCCGCCCAGGTGTTCAACCGCTTCTTCAACGCCTGGGACCCGGATGTGATGGTCGACACCCACACCGCCAACGGTGCCGACTACGCCTACGCCATGACCCTGATCCCGACCCAGCCCGACAAGCTGGGCGGCGGCCTGGGCGACTTCCTGCGCGAGCGCATGCTGCCCGCGATCTACGGCGACATGCAGAGGCGCGGCTGGCCGACCTGTCCCTACGTCAACCTGCTGGCCGAGACGCCGGACGACGGCATCGAAGATTTTCTCGATCTGCCGCGCTTCTCCACCGGCTACGCCGCGCTGCACCACACCATCGGCTTCATGCCCGAGACCCACATGCTCAAGCCCTTCGCCGACCGCGTGGCCGCGATGCGCACGCTGGTCGAGGTGGTGCTCGACTTCAGCGTGGCGCAGGCGGAGCGCATTCAGCAACTGCGGCGCGATTCGCGGGCCTACGCCGCACGCCGCACACAGTGGCCGCTGCGCTGGCGCAACGACCACGAGCGGCCGGCGCGCCTTCGCTTCAAGGGTTACGCGGCGGTGCATACGCCGAGCCGGCTGGGCGACTATCAACGGCTCGCCTACGACCGCAGCCAGCCGTGGGAGAAGGACATCGTCCACTTCGACCGCTGTGTCGAGGAGCGGGTGGTGACCGCGCCGAAGGCCTACCTGGTGCCCCAGGCCTGGCGCGAGGTGATCGAGCGGCTGGAGTGGAACGGCGTCGCACTGCAGCGCCTGGAGGCCGACCGACTGTTCGATGCGGCCCGGGTGTACCGGGTGCTCGAGGTCGGCACGCGCGCGACCGCCTACGAAGGCCACATGTTCCATGACCGTGTGCTGCTGAGCACGCACACCGAGGCCATCCAGGCGCGCGCGGGTGACATGCTGGTGCCTCTCGACCAGCCCCAGGCCCGCTACGCGGTCGAGACCCTGGAGCCCGAAGCGCACGACAGCTTCTTCCGCTGGGGGTTCTTCAACAGCGTGCTGGAGAAGAAGCAGGCCTCCATCTCAGCCTATGTCTTCGAGGACACGGCCTTGCAGATGCTGGACGACGAGCCGGCGCTGCGGCAGGCGTTCGACGAATGGAAGGCCGCGCATCCGGCGCAGCTGTCCGATCCGCAAGCGGTGCTCTGGTTTCTGTTCACCCACGGCCGACGCCATGCCGAGCCGGAATGGCGGCGCTATCCGGTGACAGCGTTGATTTAGTCAAAAATCTCCTACGGGATGCGAACGCGTCGCGGGCGATCGCCGGGCGATGTCAAACACCAGTGAACTCGAAATGGTGCTGCGCCTGTCGATGGCCGCGGCGCTCGGCAGCGTGATCTGCTTCGAGCGCGAAGAGCATCGACATTGGCGAGATCGTGTTGTTGGTTGGCCCTTCGGGTTCCGGGAAATCCACCTTGTCGCATTGTGTCAATGCACTCGAGACCATCAGCGAATCGAATCTTGGCGTCTGGTGCGCAGTAGCAGGAATGTCTGCTATCGAGTGCATGGTCGGGCATTGCTCATGGCCGCCGTGGGTCGACAGCGAGCAGTCAACGTTTTCGCAACTTATATTTCGCCGTGCATATTGGTCGTGCGATGCAAAATGCGTGTCGATTTCCCAGTTCTCGCGATTTTTCCATGCAACAGCTATTTAGCCAGATATACTCGCTGACGATTACGTTCGAACAATTTCCACCCAATCGTAATCTCACTTTGATTCGAATGGACTTACGCCCATGACTCGTATCCTCGCCTTTGTGGCTGCAGCCGTCGCGTTGACATCGCCAATCGCTACCGCATCTACAGCCACCGCAAACCTTTGGCTCACTGAGACTGAGATTCAGTCCTTGCGCGCCCAGCCGGCTCGCATCGCGCCTCTCATCCGGCGCTGCGACAAGGAAATCGATACGCGCGCTGCGCCCGTCTCCGTATTTTCCCCGCCGCCGCACTACACCTCGAGCGGCGTTGTCGAGACGGACATGTCCAAGCGCTTCTCGAGCGATGGCACGATGGCCTGGCGCGCTGCACTGTGCTATGCAGTGTCGCAGAACCCACTTTATGCGAAGCACGCCCAGTCCATTATTGGCGCATGGGCCGATACCATGCGAGAGGTGAAATCGGAGCAGGGTGCATCGGAAATCAATTTCGACCTGCCACAGTACATCCTGGCCGCCTCGATGGTGCGCGATGCGGAGGGCTGGAACGATCGGTCATTCCGACGCCTCCTCACCGACATCGCCTTACCTCTATCGCATAGCGACCGCAAGAACAATCACGCCAACTGGGGTGTTTTCCTCAATGCAGCCATCGCCGCATACACCGGCGACACCGCCTTGCTCGAGCAAGCTAGGGGACGCTGGCTGGTGCTGATGGACAGTGAGGTGGCGCCAGACGGGTCGCTGCCGTTGGAAATCTGCCGCAGTGACACAAACAATTATTGCGGGGGAACGCACAAGGGAGTCAACGGCCTAAGCTACACGCACTACACCTTGCTGCCAACCACGGCAGCGGCGCGCATCTTTGAGATTGCAGGACGCGGTGTATGGCAAACGCCACAAGGCAACAAATTGGCAGCCGCCTATCGGCAAGCCGCCGCGTGGACGCTACACCCGGAGAACTTCCCTTACTACGACAGCAATGGCGGACACTTAAACGGCGTGCGCAACGCCGCCTATTTCGCTCTGCTGCAGCGGGTATTTCCTAACGATGATGGTGCGCGGGTGATTGCGAGTGGCAACATTGGGATGAATGGGTTGGAGTGGTTGCTATTGTTCGAGTGAACCGAGTGCATTTGTTTGGAAAAGGGGGCTGTTGTAAGCTTATGGGATGAATAGATCGATAGAATTATTCGGTCGTAACAGCGATGAAATATCCCCTACCAAAACTGCCTGGCATTTCCGCCAATGGGATGCGCAGCAAACTGATTCCCCCCATTTGGTCGTCACTCGTCACGTTGAATGTCAGGTTTCGGGAAGTCGCGAGGACGGCTTCGGGGCGAGACGCGATAGCCGGCTATCGGCCAGAAGCTGCCGTTTCGGATACGTACCACCAAGAAATGGCGACCGCGAATTACCCTATAAAGAAAGACAAAATGAAATCGAAACTTGTACGCCTCTTGTTTGGGATATCGCTGGTCGCAGTAGTGCAATTGTCTGTTGCCAATGATAAGTTCGCACTTTCACGAGGCACGTATCGCATCGAGGGAACGTGCGAACGGACCTTTTTTTTGGGAGCGGACACCACTCCGATATGTAAGTCATTTGCTGGAATTGATGCCAAAAACCCAGACGCTCCGATATTCATATTCCCTCTCGAAGGGAACGTATGGTTCTTCGTTTCATCTGGGATGGTTGCAGTCTCTGCGGACAATTCGGTTGCTACCTACAAGATTTATAGGTTATTTGACCAAATGTTGAACGCTGAATTCAGCTACAACAATGGTGAGTGTGAATTTTCCATGAAGGACACCGCTCCGGCCATCAGGTGCACTTTATGGAAAGGAGATGAAAAATCTACCATTGCGCGTGAGATTTCCTTTGTCGGCTCTGGAACTTGGCAATTTTCCAAAAAGTAGTTTTATCGTGTTTGGTGAACATGGCATGATGCGCGACATGAACGGGTCGTGAACCACCATTCGCCGATGGCTATTGGCGCAAATCGGCCAACAGCGGACGGTAGCCCAATAATGATTCGCCGACTGCTTCAGACTGGAAGCAGCCGGTCAGTTTTCACTGGCGGCCTACAGAAGCCGTTCCTAGCGGTTATTCTTCTTTCACCCGTTGAGCGTGCGGCCGCCATCGATGATGATTTCAGAGCCGACTGTCCACTTGGACTCGTCGGAAGCGAAGTACAGTACCGCTTTGGCCACTTCTTCCGGCGTCCCAAAGCGTCCGAGCGGAATGGTTGCGGCAATTTCCTTTTTGACCTGCTCGCGGTAGGCGGCGGGGATGCCGAGCTTGTCGTACAGCGGGGTTTCGACCGGGCCAGGGCTGACCGCATTGACGCGGACGCCGCGTTCGAGCAATTCGCTCGACAGTGTCTTCGACATATTCAGGAACGCGGCCTTGGTCGCGGCATAGACCGACGAGCGCGCGACACCGACGTGCGCGCTGATGGACGTGTTAAGCACTACTGAAGCCGGGTTGGCAAATACTGACAGCAACGCCTGGATCAGGAAGTATGGCCCCTTGACGTTGATATCGAAGGAGCGATTAAACATCTCCTCCGTCCATTCCTCGATCGGCATCCAGACGGAAACGCCAGCGTTGAGGAAAGCGACGTCGAGCTGGCCGTAGTGATCTTTGACAGCTTGCGCCAATTCTTTCTGTGCGACCACGCTGGCCGAGTCAGCGCGTAATACGAGCACTTCGGAACCGAGTTCAGTCTTTGCCTTCTCAATGGAATCGGGATTGACGCCGGTCACTACGACGCGGGCTCCTTCAATCAGAAATTGCTTGGCAGTTTCGAGGCCGATACCGCTGGTACCGCCGGTGATGAGAGTACGTTTGCCTTGTAAACGGGACATGGAAATTCTCCTGGATAGGTGACGGCAACGGCAGCGGGAATCGCCGTATGCCAGACCTGAAGAATGCACCTATGCAAAGAAATCGATAAGTATGTATATTTGTATATAATTCATACTCCCATTGCATGAATAGAGGACAGAATGGATCGCTTTCTACTGATGACTTGCTTTGTCCGTGCGGTTGAGACGGGCAGTTTGTCTGCAGCGGGGCGCGATCTGGGACTGAGTCAGCCCAATGTGAGCCGGTATGTGGCAGCGTTGGAAGATCATCTGCAGACCCGGCTCCTGCATCGCTCCACGCGCAGGCTTGTTCTAACACCGGAAGGCGAACGCTACTATGCAGAGGTCCGGCGCATACTCGATGCTGTCACAGAGTCGGAATCGTCTGTCCGAGACAATGTAGAGCCGTCAGGCCTCTTGCGTGTCGCCTGTCCGACTGCCTTGACCCATGCTTTTGTGTTGCCGCAGGTGCCGGCGTTCCTTGAACGCTATCCCAGGCTGGAGCTCGATCTCCAAATCGGTGATCGCTACGTCAACCTGGTCGATGAGGGCGTCGAGCTGGCGCTCCGCATTGGTCATCTCGAAGACAGCGCGTTACGTGCGCGGCGCATCGGATTGTTCGAGCGAGTATGCGTCGCCAGCAATGGCTATCTCGCCAAGCGCGGCATTCCGCGCGATCCGGACGACCTGCGCGACCATGACTGCGTCATCTTTACACTGCTGTCGTCAGGCAGCACTTGGCGCTTCCGGAATGCCGAGGTTCCGGTATCGGGCAGGATTCGGGTCAATTCACCTGAAGCTGCACGTGAGGCGGTGACCGCCGGCCTTGGCATCGGACATGGTCCACAATGGTTATTCGAAGCGGGATTAAAAGACGGCAGCTTGCGGTTGCTGCTAGGCGAATATGCTGCGCCGCCAGTGCCTATCCAGATCCTGTACGTGGCAAACCGTCTCATGCCGAAGCGCGCCATTGTGTTCATGGATTTCATCACGCAGAAATTTTCCCAAATCCCTGCGCTGAACGTTGATGTAACAACGACCTTGGTGTCGTGATCGGATTGTATTCATCAATTTCTGCTATCGCTTCGCATTGCGGACGTTCAATGAGTCAAGCTTGATTGGCCGCATAGGGTCGTGCCTGGACGGAGATTGGTACAACGAATGTCAGCACACATCTGAGCTGATGCAGATGATGTATACCTGTTTCAATAGTACAACCGGGTTCCATAGTACAAATGAAAAGGCCTCCCGAGCGGGAGGCCTTATAAACACTTGGCGGAGAGACGGGGATTCGAACCCCGGATAGGCTATGAACCTATACACGCTTTCCAGGCGTGCGACTTCAACCACTCATCCATCTCTCCTGCAGCTACAACAGCGTTTCGCGAGATTTGATTTTCACGAAGCCGCGTATTATAGCAACAAATCCGGCAGAAACAGAAATTTCTCTTCAGCACCCCGCTCAAGTCCTGTTTACAACCCTCTACGCCCATCGACAAGGACTTATTGGGCTTCCTTGAGCTGTTCCAGGATCGCCGGATTTTCCAAAGTGGAAACATCCTGGGTGATTTCCTCGCCCTTTGCCAGCACCCGCAGCAAACGCCGCATGATCTTGCCGGAACGGGTTTTCGGCAGGTTGTCGCCGAAGCGGATTTCGCGCGGCTTGGCGATCGGGCCGATTTCCTTGGCGACCCAGTCGCGCAGTTCCTTGGCGATCTGCTTGGCTTCCTCTCCGGTGGGACGGCTGCGCTTGAGGACCACAAAAGCGCAGATGGCTTCGCCGGTGGTTTCATCCGGCTTGCCGACCACGGCGGCTTCGGCCACCATCGGATTGGCGACCAGCGCCGATTCGATTTCCATGGTGCCCATGCGGTGGCCGGAGACGTTCAGCACATCGTCGATGCGGCCGGTGATGGTGAAATAGCCGGTGTCCTTGTTGCGGATCGCGCCGTCGCCGGCGAGGTAGAGCTTGCCGCCGAACTCGGACGGGAAATAGGCGCTCTTGAAACGCTCGGGATTGTTCCAGATGGCGCGGATCATCGATGGCCACGGGCGCTTGACGACCAGGATGCCGCCGTTGCCGTCCGGCAGTTCATGCCCGGCTTCATCGACGATCACCGCCTGGATGCCCGGCAGCGGCAAGGTGCAGGAACCCGGCACCAGCGGCGTGGCGCCCGGCAGCGGCGAGATCATGTGGCCGCCGGTTTCGGTTTGCCAGAAGGTGTCGACAATCGGGCAGCGCTCGCGGCCGATGTGCTTGTGGTACCACATCCAGGCTTCCGGATTGATCGGCTCGCCGACCGTGCCCAGCAGGCGCAGCGACGACAGGTCGTACCTGGAAGGATGGATGTTCTGGTCGGCGTCGGCAGCCTTGATCAGGGAACGGATCGCGGTCGGCGCGGTGTAGAAAATGGTGGCCTTGTGCCTTTGCACCATGTCCCAGAAACGGCCGGCGTTGGGGAAGGTCGGCACGCCTTCGAAAATGATCTGGGTGGCGCCGACCGCGGTCGGGCCGTAGGCGATGTAGGTGTGGCCGGTGATCCAGCCGATGTCGGCGGTGCACCAGTAGACATCGTCGGGCTTGATGTCGAACACCCATTTCATGGTCAGCGCCGCCCACAGCAGGTAGCCGCCGGACGAATGCTGCACGCCCTTCGGCGTGCCGGTGGAGCCGGAGGTGTAGAGGATGAACAGCGGATGCTCGGCGTCGACCCATTCCGGTTCGCAGGTTTCGGCCTGCGCCGCGACCAGTTCGTGCAGCCAGAGATCGCGGCCCGCCACAAAATTGATGTCGCCGCCGGTGCGCTTGTAGACCACCACGTTCTTGATGCTGTCGCAGCCGCCCAGCGCCAGCGCTTCGTCGACGATGGACTTGAGCGGCAGGCGCTTGCCGCCGCGCGCCTGTTCATCGGCGGTCAGCACGGCGACGGCGCCGGCGTCGATGATGCGTTCCTGCAGCGACTTGGCGGAGAAGCCGCCGAACACCACCGAATGGGTGGCGCCGATGCGGGCGCAGGCTTGCATCGCGACCACGCCTTCAACCGACATCGGCATGTAGATGACGACGCGGTCGCCCTTCTTGATGCCCAGCGATTTGAGGCCGTTGGCGAACTGGCAGACTTTCTTGTGCAGCTCGCGGTAGGTGACCTTGCTGACATCGCCGCCGTCGGTTTCAAAGATGACCGCGACCTTATCGGCATTGCCATTCTGCAAATGCACGTCGAGGCAGTTGTAGGAGACGTTCAGCTTGCCATCGTCGAACCATGTGTAGAACGGCGCATCGGATTCGTCCAGCACCTTGGTGAAGGGCTTGTGCCATTGCAGGTTCTCGCGGGCCAGGCGGCCCCAGAATCCTTCGTAATCCCGTTCGGCTTCGGCGACCAGGGCGCGGTAGGCGTCCATGCCGGAAATTGCCGCGGTCCTGGAAAATTCTGCGGGGGCTGGAAAAATGCGGGTTTCCTGGCCAAAGGTTTCGATGTTTGCCATGCTGTCTCCTGCTTTTAATAGTTGACGCTAAACATAAGCTTTTACACTTACTCAAGCCTTACGTTGCAAGATGCTAACGCTACCAGAGCCTCTCAGTCGGTTATCATCGCACATTCAGCTCATTCCTACAGCCACCTACAGCCCATGCAACACACAAAATCTTATGCCTACCTGGCGCTGGCCATGATGCTGGTGGGCGCCAATATCGGTTTCGGCAAAGCCATCATCGCCGTCATGCCGGTGCTGGTATTCGGCTTGCTGCGCTTCGTGATTGCCGTGGTGGTGATGGCGCCGCAATTCTTCAAGGCCGCGCCGCGCCTGCAGCGCCACGAATGGCTGACCCTGTTCGGCCAGGCGTTCTTCGGCACTTTCCTGTTCACGCTGTGCATGCTGTACGGCGTCCAGCACACCACCGCGACCGCCGCCGGCGTCATCACCAGCACCCTGCCGGCGGCGGTGGCGATCCTGTCGCGCCTGATCCTCAAGGAGCGGCTGCAGCCGCGCACGCTGGCTTCCATCCTGCTGGCGATTGCCGGCATCGCGGTGCTCAACCTGAGCAAGAGCGATAGCGGCGACGGCAGCCACGCTGCGCTGGTGGGCAACCTGCTGGTGCTGGCCGCGGTAGCCTGCGAAGCCACCTACGTGGTGCTCTCCAAGCGCCTGACGCAAACCCTGTCGCCGATGCGGATCACCGCCTACAGCCATCTGTTCGGCCTGCTGCTGATGCTGCCGTTCGGGCTGACCGCCGCCCTCTCCTACGATTTCAGCCAGGTCACGCCCGGCATGTGGCTGCTGATGTTCTGGTACGCGCTGGCGGCCAGCGTGATCGCGTTCTGGCTGTGGCTGACCGGCACCAAGCACGTGCAGGCCAACGTCGCCGGCATCTTCACCGCCCTGATGCCGCTGGCGGCGGCTTTCATCGGCGTGGTGTTCCTGCATGAGAGCCTGAGCTGGGGCCACTTTGCCGCATTGGCGCTGGTGCTGGCCGGGATTGCGGTGGCCAGCTGGCCGCAGCCCTTGAAAACCGTCCAAGAAGTGTAAAATAGCGACGCTTTCCCCTTCCCGACAATTCCAATGAGCAACATGCAACCATCTGCGCCCCCAAAAGCCATAGGCGTCCTGCCGAACCTGATTTTCATGAGCCGCTGGCTGCAACTGCCGCTGTACCTGGGCCTGATCTTGGCGCAATGCGTCTATGTATTCCATTTCTGGGTCGAACTGACCGACCTGATCGGCGCCGTGTTCGGCAATGCCGCCTCGCTCGACCACATCCTCGACGTCGTCACGATCGACGGCGCGGTGCGCCCGACCAAGCTGACCGAAGCCACCATCATGCTGGTGGTGCTGGGGCTGATCGACGTCGTGATGATTTCCAACCTGCTGATCATGGTGATCGTCGGCGGCTATGAAACCTTTGTCTCGCGCATGAACCTGGAAAGCCATCCAGACCAGCCGGAGTGGCTGTCGCATGTGAACGCCTCGGTGCTGAAGGTGAAGCTGGCGATGGCGATCATCGGCATTTCGTCGATCCACCTGCTGAAGACGTTCATCAACGCCAATGCGTACGATGTCAAGACGCTGCTGGCGCAGACCGGCATCCACATCACTTTCCTGCTGTCGGCGCTGGCGATCGCCTGGTGCGACCGCATCATGACGGCGACCCAGAACCAGTCCAGCCAGGGCCATTGACCATTGTTGATTCCAGCTGTATCCGCACCACCCATTTCCTGACCTTTGACCGAGCATCTTAAAGAGATACGCCATGACCACCCTAGCCACCCTGACCACGATCAAGCAAGATGATCTCATCGAGTCGGTAGCCGCTGCGCTCCAGTACATCAGCTATTACCATCCCGTCGACTATATCCAGCACCTGGCGCGCGCCTATGAGCAGGAGCAGAACCCTGCGGCGAAAGACGCCATCGCCCAGATCCTGACCAACTCGCGCATGTGCGCCGAAGGCAAGCGGCCGATCTGCCAGGACACCGGCATCGTCAACGTGTTCCTGAAGATCGGCATGGATGTGCGCTTCGAAGGCTTCAAGGGTTCGATCACCGACGCCGTCAACGAAGGCGTGCGCCGCGGCTACCTGAACCCGGACAACATGCTGCGCGCCTCGATCGTGGCCGATCCGCAGTTCGAACGCAAGAACACCAAGGACAACACGCCGGCCGTGGTGCACATGGAACTGGTGCCAGGCAACACGGTGGACGTGCAGATCGCAGCCAAGGGCGGCGGTTCGGAAAACAAGACCAAGTTCGTCATGCTCAACCCTTCCGATTCGCTGGTCGATTGGGTGATGAAGACCGTGCCGACCATGGGCGCCGGCTGGTGCCCGCCAGGCATGCTCGGCATCGGCATCGGCGGCACCGCGGAAAAAGCGATGCTGATGGCGAAGCAGGTGTTGATGGAAGACATCGACATGTACGACCTGCTCAAGCGCGGCCCGCAAAACAAGACCGAAGAATTGCGCATCGAGCTGTTCCAGAAAGTGAACTCGCTCGGCATCGGCGCGCAAGGACTGGGCGGCCTGACTACCGTGCTCGACGTCAAGATCATGATGCACCCGACCCACGCGGCATCGAAGCCGGTGGCGATGATCCCGAACTGCGCCGCTACCCGCCACGGCCATTTCGTGCTGGACGGTTCCGGCCCAGCCTACATGGAACCGCCGTCGCTGTCGGAATGGCCGGAAGTGCATTGGGTGCCGGACACCGAGAAATCGAAACGGGTCGACCTGAATACCCTGACCAAGGAAGAAGTCGCTTCGTGGAAACCGGGCCAGACCCTGCTGTTGAACGGCAAGATGCTGACCGGCCGCGACGCCGCGCACAAACGCATCCAGGAAATGCTGGCCAAGGGCGAAAAGCTGCCGGTCGATTTCACCAACCGCGTCATCTATTACGTCGGCCCGGTCGATCCGGTGCGCGACGAAGTGGTGGGCCCGGCCGGCCCGACTACCGCGACCCGCATGGACAAGTTCACCGACATGATGCTGGAACAGACCGGCCTGATTTCGATGATCGGCAAATCGGAACGCGGCCCTACCGCGATCGAATCGATCAAGAAACACAAGTCGGCTTACCTGATGGCTGTCGGCGGCGCCGCCTACCTGGTGTCGAAGGCGATCAAGTCGGCCCAGGTGCTGGGTTTTGCCGACCTTGGCATGGAAGCGATCTACGAGTTCGACGTCAAGGACATGCCGGTCACGGTGGCGGTCGATTCCAACGGCATCTCGGTGCACAACACCGGACCCAAGGAATGGCAGGAAAAGATCGCCCACGCAGCGCTCTCGAAGATCCCCGTCACCGCCATCTGACCGTCCGGTTCCGATAGATGAGCGGCGACACGCAAGCAATGCCGATGGCGCAGCACGCGCCCATCGGCATTTTCGATTCCGGCATCGGCGGCTTGTCGGTGCTGCACCATATCCACCAGGACCTGCCGCTGGAAGACCTGCTGTATTTTGCCGATTCCGCCTATGCGCCGTATGGCGACAGGTCGGAAGCGGAGATTTCCGCGCGCTCGCTGGCGGTGACCCAGTTCCTGCTGCAGCAAGGCATCAAGGCGCTGGTAGTGGCTTGCAATACCGCCACCACCGCCGCCATCAAGGCGATCCGCAGCGCTTACCCGGCGTTGCCGGTGATCGGCATCGAACCCGGGCTGAAGCCGGCCGCGGCGCACAGCAGCAGCAAGATTGTCGGCGTGCTGGCCACCAAAGCCACCCTGCAAAGCGCACGGCTGCTGGCGCTGCGGGAACAGGTCAGCGCGGCCAGCGGCGTGCATTTCGAGCTGCAAGCCTGCGTCGGCCTGGTCGACCAGATTGAGAAAGGCGAATTGCGTTCGGCGCAGACTGCGCTGCTGCTGCGCCGTTATATCGCGCCGCTGATCGCGCAAGGCGCCGACACCCTGGTGCTGGGCTGCACCCACTACCCTTTCGTGCGCCCGCTGATCGAGGAAATCGTGGCCGAGTTGTCGTCTGAAACGGTAACCATCATCGACACCGGCGCCGCGGTCAGCCGCCAGCTGGCCAAGGTCCTGGCTGAAAACGGACTGCTGCAGGCCGCGCCGCACAGCGGCCGGGTAAGCGCCTTCACCAGCGGCAGCGAGTCGGCCATCAGCATCCCGTTCGCCCGGCTGCTGCAACTGCAGCCGCCGGTATCGACGGTAGCCGCAATCGCCCAGCCGGCGGGAATTTCATAATTAACCGTTATTTGATTTGCCAGGCGGCAGGTTACTTTGTATAATAGTCAGCTGTCCTAGTGCTGAACAAGCATGGCAGTTTAGTAGTACCGCAATGGTGGCTGTAGCTCAGTTGGTAGAGTCCAGGATTGTGATTCCTGTTGTCGCGGGTTCGAGTCCCGTCAGCCACCCCAAAGAATTGAATAAAATCAAACAGTTATATGATTGCTTGATTTTCATATCGTGAAATTGGCAACAAGATTCACGATTTAACAACAAAGCCCATCCATTCGGTGGGCTTTTTTGCGTTTGTCCGGTTAAATTGACAAAATCTGTCTCGGCGGAAAATAAAAATAGAACATTAGACTCACCGGGCAGTCCATTCAGGGCAAACATCATTAGCATGCGCATTTGAGACCAACCTGCCAACTACACAGAAAGGCTCCAAATGAAATTCAGCTTACTCCTGGCCGCTTTGGCGATTTCGATCACCGGGTGCGCAACCTCTCCCGTTTCGATCAACGAAGTGAAGTCCGTAGCGATGGAGCGCGTATTCCGCCCCGACGCACTGCCGCTGGCCAACAATGCCCGCGCGGTATTCGTAAGGGATAGCGGGGTCTCCGGCGGCGGCGGATATCAGCATCTGTACATAGACGGAAAAAAAGCGGCCTCGCTGAACCCTGGTGAAAAAGTGGAGTTCATGCTGCCGCCCGGCCAGCATGTTTTTGGCGCCACTCCAACAGATGGCTCCGCCACATATTCCCTGAACACAATCGCCCAGGACCTCAAAGCCGACAAGTCATATTTCTACCGCCTGCAAACGGAAGCGAGCTCCTCTCGCACTGCTCTGCAGCGATTTATCCCTGACTATCAGTAACTCGCCGCTCGGCCGATATTTCTATGTAACGCGGCAAGGCGTAGGGCGCAATAGCGAAGCGTATTACGCCGTATGTTCGATCGATATCACACGGCGTTCTCTTATAGTTATTTGCCCCGGTTCATTG
>NZ_JBWKQR010000009.1:244196-251657 GCF_059418905.1 Collimonas sp. GW821-FHT07E08
GCGTAATACGCTTCGCTATTACGCCCTACGGGGTACGGGGTGCACCTTACCGCGTTATGTAATGCGGCAAGGCGTAGGGCGTAATAGCGAAGCGTATTACGCCGCATGTTTAGTCGACATAACGCAGCATCCCCTCATCGCCACCAGCCCAGTCAGGTGGATAAACATCATTTTTCACCAGCCAATGGAAAGTAGAGTAAGGCCAATCAACCACTCGCGTCACCAAACCATGTTTAACCGGATTAATGTGGACATAATCCATGTGGGCCGCGAAATCTTTTTCATCTCGAATGAGATGCTCCCAATATCGCCTCTGCCATATGCCACGCTCACCACGCCTCTCTCGCACGGCAGAACGCCATTCCTCGTTGGGAATATTTTTAGAAAAACGCATTTTTATCAACCGCCAACGCAGTGCAAAATCAGCATCGCCAGCAGGCAAGGAAATCACGCAGTGCATGTGTTCGGGCAGAACGACCCACCCATGGATAACGAATGGATAGGTACGGCGCACATGCCGCACCGCATCGCGCAATATCGAGATATTGCGTGTCAGTAAATCGTTACCGGTTCGTTGCAATAGATTGATCGTAAAAAAATACGTACCGCATGGATGCCACGCACGTCGATAATTTGACATCGTTTTCCTCATTTGCACGTGCGGCGTAATACGCTTCGCTATTACGCCCTACGCAGCACACCTTACCGAGTTGATTGGAACTCTCCAAAGGAGATGAATCCGGGTTTCATGCTCCACTTTTGCTGTGATGATAGTAGAGATATGCTAGGCCGACAGGTGCGACAAATATCGCCATGCTCCAGCAAATCGCCATGGTCACCAGCTTCACAAAAAGCATCAGCAGAGCGTTAATCAGGAACAGGTTCCGGCCCATGATGAAATTCACGACGGTTTCGTAAACAAAGCGGGAATAAGGGTAAAGCAGAGTGCTAGCTACAAGAAAAACAATCATTGCCGCTTGCGTGGAATGATTTCCTTTGCTCGACACAAAAAAATACAGAGCGGGGAAAATCAGTCCGAACACAAATTGGCGAAAGTAATATTGAGGCGACAGCCCTCCGAAAGTTTTTGCGATGACTGGATGCATGCCGATTTTTCTCCGTGGTTAAAATTAAATCATTTTTAAATTTCGTTCGATCTCCGGCAAGGCATCAAGAGCAGCAAGTCGCATTTCCACCTGCTGGGCTTGCTTGATGTGCTGGGGATTGCGAAGATCGAAGATGTCGCCCACGGCGATGACGATGGAGCCGTGACAGTTGGGCAATGAGATAACTTCGGCGGCTTCAGGGATATCTTGAGGTTTTAAGACTTTGGGAACAAAGCCCATCCAGCCGAGGAACCGGGGATAGGGGAAGGGGCTGAAATCGAAGCTGTACTGATCAGTGCCGCGTTCGCCATCTTTCCTAGGAAGCTGCTCAACATCAAGCGATGCAAATTCAATGGACGCGGGCTTCAGATGCAACACCGCGTTGAGAATGCTTTTCATCCGCTCGGTGAGCCTGCTTGGCCAGGCGAGATCGGGTGTACGGATATGCAGCTGAATTCTCCCCCCACCCGGTTTGAATCTCAGTGTACAAATACCCTCCTCTGTATCGTAGGCTTTCTCATCCATGGCGCTGGTCAGCGTTACTTCAAACCCATATGGATATACAGGCAATATCCCGATTGCAGACCATGCCCTGATGTGTTCAGCCAAATCATGCCTGGCTCGTGCCAGAAATTGAACAGAGTCAGACACGGCTACCAGACGACCTTTTTTACCTGGAGTGACGTACCACTCAGGGATCGGCAGAAATGGGCGTATGGCGGCGAGCAGCTGAGTCAACCTTTCATGGCCCTCTTCCACGGATAAGGCCTCTTCTTTTACAGTGAAAGTAAAGCTGATATTCATTGAATACCTCGCAAATGGGATGGAACGGCGCATGTCGGACATCCATCGCTGAGATGCCAGATTTTTTTGTCACTACTTCATAGGACTTTAAGACTTCAATAACGAAGCAAGGCTACGCTGAAATTACCCCTCAAAATCAGGCTCAATCCCCGGCGAAGCATCGATATCAACTAGTCGCATTTTCACTTGCTGGGCTTGCTTCATGCCCGGATGTTTGTTACAGGCCATCAACCCCGATTGACTAGGCGGATCTGCCGTTGCGATAACTCTGATGTAAGGGCGCCATCCTACGTCTGCGGGCGAGCCGGAAATATAGGAAAAGTCTTAAAATTTTGCGAATCGTGAGGTGGTATCACGGACTCCTCTCAATCGGCTTGCACTGAGGGTGATTGTGGTTCGCGCTACATACGTTGGCTTACCGTGTTACTTGTTAACCACGTTAATATTTTTAAGTCGTTTAAGCTGAGTTGCCCCCAATACTGATATTTCGCAATTACCAGTTTTATCAAAGCGCGTGCCTTCATAGGCTAAAGGCACGCCACAAGAACCGTTTTCAAGACTTGCAATGACAGTATCTACGTGGTGCGCCTTACCGCACTCGCAGAATACCCACGATTCGTTACCCTAGAAATTCCAGCGCACCCCGCCATTCGCAGCCCAGCCACGCAAGCCGGCGCTGCCCGTGCCGTGCTGGTAGGTGGCTTCGCCGTAGAGCGACACGTTATTGGCCAGCTTGCTGGAAGCGCCTGCGCCGACGCGGTAGCTGGCGCCCAGTTGGCCGCTGCTGAAGGTTTCGCTGACATTCCACGCTTCGCTGGCGACGGTGGCCTGCGGCCGGGCGCCGAAACTGCGGATCAGGTCGGCACGCAAATAAGGAGCGAACTTCGGCTCGTCGGTCTTCGCCAGACGCACGCCAAGGCGGCCTGTGGTTTGCGCTGCCGAAGCGATATGTGTGGTCAGGCCGTCGACGTCATTAAAGTCCTTGAAGTTCAGCCATTGTCGGCTTACCTGCGCTTGCGGCTCGACGGACCAGCCCTTGCCTACCGCAAATGGATAACCGACCTCCAGCGACGCTGTCCACATGTCGGCATGTATCTTCGCCACATTGCTGCCGCGCAGGGTTGTGCTGACGTCACCCGAAAAGCGCTGGCCGCTCAGTACCGCATCCATGTAAAGGCCGCTCGCCTGCTGCCAGGTCAGCCAGCCGGATACGCCGTAGGCGGTGTAGTTCGCATGGCTCTCGCCATCGGCGGCCTGAGGCGTGACGCGGGTGGTGCCGAGATCGATCGCCCAGCCGGCACGCAAGGTGGCGTCGCCGTTGTGCAATTTGACCAGGCTGCCGCCAGCCTGCAGCGTGCTCATCTGCTGCTCGAAGTCGTAGCCGTAGTCGTTGAAACTCAGGTCCGAGCGGTACTTCAGCTGGCCGCCCAATACACGGGCGAACACTTCGCCGCCCAGCTGATTGTCGGATTTGCCTGCGGTGTTGCGCAGCTCGCCCAGCCGCTGGTGCAGCGTGTCGAGCGTGCGTGAGCCGTAGTTGAACAGGGCTGTCGGCGCGACCAGGTACGAAGGTATTTGCGGCACGACCGCGATCCGGCCGGGATGCGGCAGTTCCGATTCTTCCGGTTCCCCAGGCTTTCCGGGTTCTTCGGGCTCGCAGCCGCCTTCGCAGACATAGGTATTGCCCAGGCGGTAATCCCAGTTCAGCTTGCCGCCCGGCAGCAGGCTTTGCGACGGATCTGCCTCGCCCGGACCGAAGGCGTGCAAGGTGTACTGCCACGGACCGGCGGCCACATAACCGCCCTTGAGCGCGAACGCATCGGCGCGCGAATCGCCGCCCACCTGCACCAGCGAAATACCTTCGTCGGCATCGACCACGCCGTTCTTGTTAGCGTCGGTCAAGCCGCCCTGCCCGGTCGGCTTGACTTCGATCAGGGTGGTGCCGGTGGCGTTGCCTTCGACCAGCAGGCGGTCGGTGTGCTGGTTAGCCAGCGCGCCGCCTTCGTTGAGCACGGCGTTCAAAGCCACTACGCCGTTCTGGCCGGCGATGTCGCCTTGCACAGTCAGCGTATGGTAGTTGTCACCCGCTGGAGCAGAAAAAGAGACCAGGCCGGCATGGTTCAGGTTCTGCACCGTCGAACTGCCTGCCATCTGCCACTGGCTGCTGGCGTCCAGCGACATGTTGCGCACGGTGCTGGTCGTACCATTCCATAGCGACCGGTTCTCCAGCGATACATCGACGATGGCGTTGCTGTTGGCGACGATATCGCCAACAGCATGTACTTGGCCGTTGAGATTGAGCATCGATTGGGTGCCGGCGCCGGCATCAAGCAACACGCCAGTGCCGCTGCTGGCCTGCGTGCCGTTGAGCAGGCTGATCTGCACCGGCCCACCAGCCACGCTGATGGCAGGGTCGGCAATCACTTCGATCGCCGCGCCGTTAGCACTGTTCAACACACTGTTGCTGACGCGAGCCGTTGCAGCCAGCGCCCCGTTTTGCAGCTGCAGCGCCGAACCGCCTGCGCCGGTTGCCTGGATCGAGGTATCGATAAAGGTGGCGTCGCCGCCGGCAGCGATCAAGACGCCGGCCGCCGCCGCACCGCTGACCTGCACGCTGCCGCCCTGGAACGCCAGGGTGCTGGCCGCAGCATCGCCGGCGGCGCCCACTTGCAGGCCGTGGCTATTCGCGCCCTGCGTGGTTACCTGCGTATTGAGGAATTTCCCCTGCCCGCCGCCGACAATCTGCGCGCCGATGCTGCCGTCGCCGGCGGTAGTGATCGCACTGTTGGAGGCCAGCAGCTCAGCGGCCGGACCATCTGCACGGGCACCGGCACTGGCCGCGCCGGCAGTGCTGATGCGCGTGCCATCCGCCGCCAGCACGGCGCTTGCGCCGGTTGTGTCGAGTACGTGCAAGCCGATCGCGTTATCACCCGTGGTGTTTACCTGGGTATCCAGCAACGTTGCGCTGCCGCCGCCATTACCCACGGTGACGGCGGCGCCGGTGCTGTTAATGTACCCGCCCCGAACCAGCGCGGCGGCGCCCTGGTTGACGACTAGGCCCTGTGCGCCTTCTCCTGCGCTGTCGAGCGCAACGTCGGTAAGGCCGATCAGGCTGCCGCTGCCCGTCGCCAAAGCGCCGATACCGAGTGCGGTATCACTCGCCGACCCGGTATCTACGGAGAGGACGCCGCCACTCATCGCGATGATGGAACCCGAACCAGCATTGAGGCCATAGGCATTCGTGAAGCCACCAGCGTTGTTCAGGCTAGCTGTTACGTAGATGCTGGTGCCGGTCAGATCGACGCGGGTGCCACTGTTGAGAGCAGTAACGCCGACGAAGGGATCACGCCTATTGATGGCGCCACCACTACCCGCCACAGTGATATTACTGTCAGTCACAGCAACCTGCGCACCGCCGGATGCACTGATGCCGGTAGCCTGGCCTCCAGGATTGTTTGACACATTAAGTAGGCTATCTGCCACGGATACCTGCGCACGGCTTGAAGCAGAGACACCGGTACTGCCAAAGGCGCCAGAACCCGTAGTAGTCAAGGATGTATTGCGGATATTGAGGAGGGAGGAATAGCTGGCGCTAGCGCCGCCCTGAGATGCAATCACTGTGCCGTTCTCAAAGTCGAGCTGACTGCCGGCGCCTGTCACCAACATGCCGCTCCCGAAAGTACCGGTGGCCAGCACGTTAACCCCATTGGCAGTCAACGTGCTGCCGCTGTTTACCACTAATCCGGTGACCACGCCGGCGCCATTGCTGAAATCGCTGTTTGATACCGTGATGTCACTGTTGGTCAAAATGACTTGTGAAGCATTTTGAGCATACACACCTCTTATGTCGTCACGCGTATTACCGGTCACATTAATGGCTGTGCTATCCACCTTCAAAGTTGCCATACTGTGGACCGCCGCACCAGTGCCAACACTGGTGATACTGCCCCCCCGAAAGTCGATCAGGCTGCCAGCGTCAGTGACGTACACACCCGGGAGGCCAACCAATGTGTTAACTACATTCACCGGACCGCTAGTAGTAATGCTGCCACCTCCGAACGCTTGCAAGGCAGCAAAACCACCGTTCGAGTCATAGTCTCCCGAGGCGATCAGATGCTCGCCAGGTCCGGCCACCAGCGGCGGATTGGCAGCATGGACGGACGCAAATGGCGCACATAGCAGGCTGCTTATGGCAAGCGCAAGGGTGCGCTTTTTGAGCACCGGCGGGGAAGTCAATGTTTTCATGATGGTTTGCGGTTGATAATCAACGATTGTTGTATGCAACTCGCGAGTATGCGGAACAGCGTGTTTAAGACGAATAGGAAAAGTCTTAAATTAAATTACGTTAAGAAAATTCTTAAATGAGGGCGGGAAAAATGCCAGGAAAAAACGAGTCCCAGGTGAACTAAGCCGCGCTTGCCAGCGCTCTGACATCAGTTGCCGAGGCAAACGACGACCGGAGCCGGCACGCCTGCCGACGTCCATTGCCTTATATGCAGCAATGAATAATGCGGTAAGGCGTAGGGTGTAATAGCGAAGCGTATTACGCCGCATGCTTGATCGACATCATGCAGCATTCTCTTATCGCGATTCACCCCCAATTCATTTGACACCGCGTGCCTTGGTGAGGCATCACATGCGGCGTAATACGCTTCGCTATTACGCCCTACGTGGTACGGCTTACCGCACTCGCAGAATACCCACGATTCGTTACCCTGAAAATTCCAACGCAGTAAGGCGTAGGGCGTAATAGCGAAGCGTATTACGCCGTATGCTTGATCGACATCATGCCGCATTCTCTTATCGCGATTCACCCCCAATTCATTTGACACTGCGTGCCTTGGTGAGGCATCACATGCGGCGTAATACGCTTCGCTATTACGCCCTACGTGGTGCGCCTTACCGCACTCGCAGAATACCCACGATTCGTTACCCTAGAAATTCCAGCGCACCCCGCCATTCGCAGCCCAGCCACGCAAGCCGGCGCTGCCCGTGCCGTGCTGGTAGGTGGCTTCACCGTAGAGCGACACGTTATTGGCCAGCTTGCTGGAAGCGCCTGCGCCGACGCGGTAGCTGGCGCCCAGTTGGCCGCTGCTGAAGGTTTCGCTGACATTCCACGCTTCGCTGGCGACGGTGGCCTGCGGCCGGGCGCCGAAACTGCGGATCAGGTCGGCACGCAAATAAGGAGCGAACTTCGGCTCGTCGGTCTTCGCCAGGCGCACGCCAAGGCGGCCTGTGGTTTGCGCTGCCGAAGCGATATGTGTGGTCAGGCCGTCGACGTCATTGAAGTCCTTGAAGTTCAGCCATTGCCGGCTTACCTGCGCTTGCGGCTCGACGGACCAGCCCTTGCTTACCGCAAACGGATAACCGACTTCCAGCGAAGCTGTCCACATGTCGGCATGTATCTTCGCCACATTGCTGCCGCGCAGGGTTGTGCTGACGTCACCCGAGAAGCGCTGGCCGCTCAGTACCGTATCCATGTAAAGGCCGCTCGCCTGCTGCCAGGTCAGCCAGCCGGATACGCCGTAGGCGGTGTAGTTCGCATGGCTCT